>JAZNXH010000026.1:0-7636 GCA_045593785.1 Lachnospiraceae bacterium | reverse complement strand
ATCAAGAAGGGTGCTAGAAGAGCAGCAGACGCAGCTGCAGCAATCGGTGAAGGTCTTCAGGCTTTCTGTATTCCGGGTTCCGTAGCTGATACCCGTAAGGTAGGTCTTGGTCATGGTAACCTTGGCAAGATGCTCCTTGAGGAAGAGACCGACTGTTTCTGCTTCTTAGCAGGTCATGAGTCCTTCGCAGCAGCAGAAGGCGCTATCGGTATCGCAGAGAAGGCAAATAAGGTTCGTCAGAAACCGCTCCGCGTTATCCTGAACGGTCTTGGAAAAGACGCAGCACAGATTATCTCCCGTATCAATGGTTTCACCTATGTTGAGACTGAGTACGATCCGTATACCAACGAAGTTAAGGAAGTATTCCGTAAGGCATACTCCGAAGGTCTTCGTGCAAAGGTTAACTGCTACGGCGCTAACAGCGTTCCGGAAGGCGTTGCAATCATGTGGAAGGAAAACGTTGACGTTTCCATTACCGGTAACTCCACCAACCCGACCAGATTCCAGCATCCGGTAGCAGGTACCTACAAGAAGGAAAGAAACGAAGCTGGAAAGAAGTACTTCTCCGTTGCTTCCGGTGGTGGTACAGGACGTACCCTTCACCCGGATAACATGGCAGCTGGTCCGGCTTCCTACGGTATGACCGATACCCTCGGCCGTATGCACTCCGATGCACAGTTCGCAGGTTCTTCCTCCGTTCCGGCTCACGTAGAGATGATGGGTCTCATCGGTGCAGGTAACAACCCGATGGTTGGTATGACCGTTGCAGTAGCAGTTTCTATCCAGGAAGCAGCTGACGCAAATCGTTTCTAAGAAACGATTGCAAGGTCAATTTTGGACATTTGTAAATAGAAACAAGCCCCGTTAACGGGGCTTGTTTTTTATTCAGGGAAAAACATTTCGTCGATATAATTTTCGTTGAATTTGGGATTGCCGCCAAGATTGATCGTGGTGGTATCAGAAGCGATTCTGGATGAGTTTGTGATGTAGTGATTGTCGTTCAGTAGCAATGCGGCACCCTTGAGAGCGGCATTTCCAAGGATTTGAACAACCGGTTTTAACTCTCGTGGAAAAAGTCCGATGCGTACGGCAGAATCCGGATTCAAATGTGTTCCAAAACCGCCGGCAATGTAGAAAGTTTTGATTTCGTCTAATGGTGTCTCTGTCACTTCGAGAAGTGTCCGGATACCGGCAGCAATGGCAGCTTTGGCAAGTTGTACATTGCTGATATCTTTGCGTGTTATGCAGATATCGCCACAGAATGAAAAGGATTCTTCCTCCATGGAACCTGTTTCATCCAAGAACCCTAGATTCAATAGACAGGCAACTGCATCGATTACTCCGGAACCGCACAAACCAACCGGTTTTGTATCACCGATGGTCTTGATTTGAAGGGAATTATGAACTAAGGTGATGGATTCGATTGCACCCGGAACGCTTTGACAGCCGCAGGAGATACCATAGCCTTCGAAGACCGGACCGGCTGCGGTAGAAGTAGCGTAATACTTACCGTTTTTCTTTAGGACAATCTCACCATTAGTTCCAAGATCGCACAGAAGCACCGTTTCATTTGATTCGTGTATGTCACCGGCTAAGAGGGCACAAGTGATGTCAGCTCCGATGAAAGCATGGATGCAGGGCGGAAGATAGGCAGGTTTCTCACAAAACATAATCTCTTCGCCAAAGAGGTGTTCAGCCATAAACGGAGCAACGGCAAGTGTATCGGGTGAAAGTCCCCTTAGCAGATACAACATGGTGGTGTTTCCGGTAATACACCATTTGTCAATTTGGTCAGCATATCCAGATTTGATTGCCAGTGAACAGATACAGGAACGGATTGATTCTTGCAAATCAGAAAGACCGCCTGAGAGGGCATGACTGATTCGGCCAATCACATCTGCTGCCACGGTGGATTGAGGATTTAGCATAGACACACCGGCAAGACAGATGCCGCTTCTTAAGTCATATACGGAAAGAACAACAGTGGTAGTGCCGATATCGACAGCAGCACCGATACGGTTGTTCGTCGCTATGGACGGATTGAGGTCTTCCGTAGCAGTTTCAATTTGTAAATTGGTATCAGAAACTAATGTAACTACGGCGTCTCCATAGAGACGGGTCCGGCAGGACAAGCGGTGTCGGAATGCCAACTCTTGTTCGTCCGGGGAGGAAATCTCTCCGTGAACCTCGATGAGACATTTACCACAGCGTCCGTTACCGCCACATGGATGCGGGGCTGTGATATGTGCGGACTCAAGGACCTGTTGGACGGTAGGAGAGCCTTCAAATTGGACTTTATATGATGTTTTTCCGTTTATGATAGTTAAGGTATGCATGGAAATCTCCGCTGTGAGATTAGTTTATCTGTTATTATATTCATCCAATGCTTCATAGAATGCGTTGATGTTCTTCCATGAGGCAGTATGAGGAATATCACATCCGGATGATAAGATAAAGTTATCATAGTGGCCGCATTGTTCCAGCAACTCTTTGGTTGCTCTTTTCATTTGTTCCGGACTGCCTTCTGTAAAGCAGGCGACTGGATCCAGATTGCCCATGAGAATGATGTCCGTAGGACTGTCCTGTAATATTTGCTTCATATCAACTGCATTGCCAAAATGGTAAGCAGTCGAATTCATCTGATACAATTGCGGTAACATATGCGGGACGGTATTACCACAATTGTGATATATGACTGCAAATTCGTCAGTTTGTGAGGATTCAATGATGTCTTTTACATAAGGACAGGAGAATTCCTCTGCCATATCCGGACTTAATATACCGCAAAGCGGTTCTGCAATCACTATACCGTCTGCACCGGCATTTTTCAATGCATTGGTGTATTTTTTTAAGAATTCGGTAATCTTTTTTAATACTTTATGTACGAGCTCCGGTTCGTCGTAGCAGCTGTACATAATCTCGGTTACATCCATAAGTCTTCCTGCAAGAGAGAACGGACCGATGATACCGGCAAGAACCGGTTTATCGGTAATCTTTTCTTTTGCTTGTCGGATTGCTTCGATAGCGAGAGGGATTCTGCCGGAACTAAGATCAGGCACCGGAAGTTTATCCGCATCTTCTTCGCTGGCAATCAGTTGACCGATGATAGAGGGAACCTCATCCTCGCTGAACGTGACCTGGGCACCAAATGCTTCCGCTTCCAATGAAAGATCCATCAGACTAACGGCAGCAATGGTATCTGTCTGCTGTGCAACAATTTCCATGACCTTGGCCTGAAGGGTGGCTGAATGCAGTGTCTCATTGACACTGACGGATAATTGTTGTATGGCAGGAAAGGATAAAATGGGTAATGCACATCTTGTTTTTTTGTTGCGTATATTTTGAAAAAATAAGTTCATATTCATGGATTGCCTCCAAATCCGAGAAAGGGGTGGCATTGCTTATTTGCAAAAATCTGCGGCTACGTCAGCAGCGGTTGCAGCATCATCCGTATAGGCATCTGCACCGATGGATTCAGCAAATTCACGAGTGATGGGAGCACCACCGACCATAATCTTAACTTTGTCGCGAATGCCTGCTTCGATTGCGGTCTTAATCACAAGTTCCATCTCCGGCATGGTATTGGTTAACAGGCAGGAACAGCAGATTACCTGACAGTTCTCATCAATTGCTGTCTGTACGAATTTTTCAGCCGGAACATCAGTACCGAGGTCAATGACTTCCAGACCTTTGCCTTCCATCATCATTTTTACAAGATTTTTTCCAATATCATGAAGGTCGCCTTTTACGGTGCCGAGGCAGACTTTTCCGGTAACAGTGGAAGCTGTGTCGGAAAGAAGAGGGCGGAGCACTTCAGCGCCTTTGTTCATCGCACGTGCAGCAACCAGAACTTCCGGAACAAAGATAATCTCGTCGCGGAATTTTTGTCCGACTATTTCCATACCTGCAAGGAGTCCTTCTTTTAAGATAGTTTCTGCAGGAATTCCTTCTTCGATTGCCTGCTGTATGAGCGTAACAACATCTTTTGCTTTGCCTTTTTGTAATAATTCAGAGATTTCGTTCATCTGTACCATAGTATATATTCCTCCTGTATTAGAATTTACGGACTTTTGAATGGGTTTGAATCAGTTTCATGAGATATTCCGCTTCTTCTTCGCTCCATGCGTATACAAGCATATGTAATCCACGGCTCGACAAATTATCTAATAAAAATTCAATTTCGTTGTTACCGGGGAAGAGAATCAGGTTTTTACCTGCTTTTTGTATTTTTTGTAATTCTTTGATAAAGGTAGAGGTACGAGGTTGTCCGGTTACCGGTGTCCACTGGATTGCCCTCAATTTTTCAATAGACAGCAGCATGTCAAGATGACGAATCTGCTCCTGACCGTCAAAATGATATACCGGATAATCTAAGAAAGAGGAGAGTTCTTCTAATTCCGGCATGATGAACTTACCGAACATTTCAGGAGAAATCATGACACTCAGATCGCATTGCATCTGTGCACAACGCTTTGGTGCCCAGGTGTGCATCCAGGAGATGATACTACCTTCGTTGTTTTCTTTTACCAGGTCAAAGAACTGTTCCTGAGTTTCTTTATAGATTGGTATGAGTTTTTGGATGCCTTCGGTTACAAAATCTTCATCGGTAATCATATCCATGAGGAAGGTATCGGTGCCACGCATAGCAGCAAGCGCGTCAGCAATTCCGCAGTTATCGGTGACAGTGACTGCGTAGTCATTTTTGGACAGGGCAATCATTTTTGCGATGGCGTCTTTTTGCTTTTCAAATGCGTCTCTGCATTTGAACGAAATCTGACTGGCATCCGGCTCGTCTAAGCAGGGGTGGAACCAAGTGGTTCGAGGGGTATATTCGGGTTTGGAGCCGGCATATTCTGCGATGCCTGCTGTACCAAAATAGGAAAACAGGCTTGGGATACCTTCCCACAAGTATTCAAAACTTTCAAAACGTTGACGGTGCATGCGGTCTGCTGTTTCCACGTCAAAATAGAAGTTTTTATCGCCAAAATCATTATAGCATGGTTTCTTTTTTAGTAGTGCTACCGTACAGCGATCCATCTCTTCCCGGTTCCAAAATGCATTCATTCTTTCTTTGAGTTCATCAAAATGATCATTGTATAACATCTTTTAACCACCTTTCGTATCGAAGTTTCCGATGTAGATTTATAATATACTTATAGTATAACGGTAGAGCATCTGTTTTTCTTTCACAGAAATCAGTTATTTTTGTACTATTTTATGATTTCTTATTTGACTTATTGGATTTTTTTAAGATATAGTATAGATGGCTGTTAAGAAAAGAGAGAGAATTGAGTGAAAAGGAGGCAATATGGAATATATTACCGAGAGTATATATATGGAGAAAGAGTTTCCTTTTGCGGTGTATAAAGGAAGAGGGTTTACACCAGAGGATGAGCGTCTGCAAAAAGCGTATATGCACAATCATCATTGTCTTGAGATAAATCTGTGTTTGTCCGGGGAAGGACAGTACTATATTACAGATGATATATATCCGGTACAAAAGGATGATATTTTTATTATTAATAATTTGGAATATCATATGACGCGAAATTGCACCGATGATTTACAGCTGATGGTAATCGTATTTGATCCGCAACTGATTTTAGCAGGGAGCAGTGACTATCAATATATCCGTGCCTTTTTTGAATGGAAATCCGGTTTTAAGCACAGGCTTTCGGCAGATACTCCGGTATCCCCCGCTATGATGGAAATATTAAAAACGATCCAGAGAGAATGGGATGCACAGGCGACCGGGTGGAGATTGGTCGTAAAATCTCTGTTACTTATGTTGTTAGCATTGTTATACCGGCAGTTTGAAGAAGCGTCAGGATACTCTGAACGAATCCAAAAATTTCAAAGTGATTATATAAAACTGGCACCTGCAATCCGTTATATGGAAGAGAATTTTATGAATAAAATCAGTCTGCAAGAGTTGGCAGAAAAAACAAATATGAACATGAATTATTTATCTGCATTGTTTTCGAAGACGATGGGGTGTACGGTGTTTGAATATTTAACACAGCTACGGTTAAGACATGCTTGTATGTTGTTGAATACTACGAATCAAAGCATTATGTCAGTCGCACTAGAATCAGGATTTGGAAACAGTTCCTACTTTAACAGGGTATTTCATAAGGCGTTTGGATTGGCACCGAAAGAATACAGAAAAGGGAAGAGAAGTTAGAAGTGAGAGATTGCGTTTGGTGCTTGTAAATATGCAGATATTTATGATATCCTAAGAAGTAGAGTAAGTATAATAATTTGCTTTTGTAGCCGCATAAATTGTTTGCGAAATTATTACAATAGGAGAATTGCTATGTACGAGATGAAGAAAGAGTATTTTACAGGAATCGCGCTGATTGATGAGGAACATGCACAGTTGTTTGATTATGCCAATCAGATATATATGTTACTTAACGATGAGTTTATCGCGGATAAGTATGATAATATCCGAGATTTAATTGAAAAATTAATGAATTATGCAAAAAAACACTTTGCAGATGAAGAAGCTTATATGGAGTCAATCCAGTATAAGAAAATTTTTACCCAGAAGATGCAACATCAGGCTTTTGTAGATGAGTTGGAAAAGTATGACCTCGAAGAGATTGATCAGATGGAGAATCAGGAAGCAGTAATCAGCAAGATGCTTGTATTTGTAACAGACTGGCTGGTAGAACATATTTTGCATCTGGATACGCAGATTGGAAAGTGATAGGAGTATGATATGAAAGGCATTATTCTGGCGGGAGGGAACGGTACCAGACTGTATCCGTTGACAAAGGTAACTTCAAAACAGTTACTACCGGTATATGACAAACCAATGATATATTATCCGATGAGTGTTTTGATGCATGCCGGCATTAGAGATATTTTGATTATCTCAACGGAGCAGGATGTTCCTCGTTTTCATGCTTTGCTTGGCGATGGAAGACAATTTGGTCTACAACTGTCGTATAAAATACAGCCGTCACCGGACGGGCTTGCACAGGCATTTTTGATTGGGGAAGAGTTCATCGGTGAGGATACGGTTGCCATGGTACTGGGGGATAATATTTTCTCCGGTCATGGATTGAAAGAGCGTCTGGTAAAGGCAAAGAAGCGTGCAGAATCCGGAGAAGGAGCAACGATATTCGGTTATTATGTGGACGATCCGGAACGCTTTGGTATTGTAGAATTCAACGAGAATGGTAAGGCGGTCAGTATTGAGGAGAAACCGCAGTTTCCTAAGAGCAATTATTGCGTAACCGGGTTGTATTTTTATGATAATCGGGTTGTGGAGTATGCAAAGCAACTGAAACCTTCAAAACGTGGAGAACTTGAAATTACCGATCTAAATAATATGTATCTGCAAAGTGAGAAATTACAGGTCGAAGTCCTGGGACAGGGATACACCTGGCTGGATACCGGAACCCATGAGAGTTTGGTAGAAGCAACCAATTTCGTCCGTACGGTAGAGACACATCAGCGTCGAAAACTTGCTTGCCTGGAAGAAATAGCCTATATGAATGGTTGGATTAGCAGGGAAGCGTTGATTGACGCTTACGAGGAAGTGAAACATAACCAATATGGAGCATATTTGAAAGATATTTTGGATGGAAAGTATCTGGATAATGTATAATGAAACAAATAAAAGTCT
>JAZNXH010000025.1:0-26894 GCA_045593785.1 Lachnospiraceae bacterium | reverse complement strand
ACAGAAGGCGTGTGGATTTCCGTGGGGAATCCTGGTCTTCCCGCTTACATTGATATACTGCGAATTGGTTTTCCATGTGTGTGTGTTCAAACAATTGAACGGAGAAGTGATATTGCCCTGTCTGATTGGTCTGGTACTGGGATGTATACTGGCAGTGCTTACTTCTTTGTTCGGCAGAAAAGTAAATCTTATTCTGTCGTGGGTTTTGATGGGGACGGTTGGTTTTGTATATTGCGGTCAGCGGATTTATTATTATGTGTTTAAGTTCTTTATGGCGCCTACGGCAGTAGCAGGAAATGCACAAGCGATTACGGAGTTTTTCGGTCAGGTGGCAAGAGCAATCTGGGACTGTAAACTTTCTGTATTGTTATATGCGTTACCGTTTGTAATATTGGGTGTGCTGCTGAAAAAACGGATTGCCGGAAATCGCATACAGAACAAGCTTTCTGTGACGGTTCTGTCCGCCGGTATAGTGCTTGGTATTATACTTTATCTTGCATTGCCGTTATTCGGAAAAGAGCCGATGAAACCCTATGATTTGATTCATGGCAAATGGGTTCAGGAATTTGGCTATCGCAGGTTAGGAGTAGCGGCAAGTGTGACACAGGATTTTACCAGGTCGTTTGCAGACGAAAAACAGGATGCGTTGGAAGCGATTGAATATGTGCCTCTTCCGGTGGTAACAAAACCGCCGACGGAAATACCGACACCGACGGTGACAGAAATACCGGTACAGCAGCCGGGTGATGAGACGGGCGAAGAAAGTTTAAACGCAACCCCTACCGCGTCGCCAAGCCCGACGCCGACACCAATTGATACATCGCCGAATATTATGGAAATTGATTTTGAAACCTTGCTGCAAACGGAGACAGATGCTGCAGTAAAGGAATTACATAAATACTTTTCAGTGGCAGAAGGCACCAGGAAAAACGAATATACCGGAATGTTTGAGGGGTATAATCTGATATCGATTTGCGCAGAAGCATTTTCTCCGGATATCATTTCGGAAGAATTGACACCAACGCTGTATCGTATGGTAAGTGAAGGTTTTCAATTCCGGAATTACTATGAAGGTGTTTGGTTCTCCAGTACCAGTGACGGAGAATATCTGATGGATACTGGGCTTTATCCGCAGCAGTATTCCAGTATGGCAAAGTCGCATGATAACTTGATGTATTTCTGCCTTGGTAACCAGTTTAAGCGTCTGGGATATGAATGTTATGCGTATCATAACCATTCGTATGATTATTACGACAGACATCTTTCTCACCCGAATATGGGATACAATTATAAAGGAGAAGGCGGCGGACTGCAGCAGCAGAACACCTGGCCGGAATCAGATTTGCTGATGGTACAGGAGACTTTGCCGGAATACATTAGTGCAGAGAAATTTCATACATATTATATGTCGGTGAGCGGACATAAGGATTATTTATTCGGCAGCAATGCAATGGCAAGGAAAAATAAAGAATACGTAGATGGACTGGAGTATTCGGAACCGGTACTGGCTTATATTGCATGTAACTTAGAATTGGAACATGCACTGACCTATCTGGTCGAAGAACTGGAGAAGGCAGGCAGACTGGATGAGACTGTGTTTGTACTCACTTCCGACCATTATCCGTATGGACTGACTGATGCAGAAGTAGAAGAGTTACGCGGAGAGCCTTTTGTCTCGGAATTTGATCTGTATCGCGAAGGTTTGATTATCTGGAATTCGAAGATGAAAGAACCGGTTATGGTGGAAAAACCGTGTGCCAATGTGGACGTGTTGCCGACGGTATCAAATCTGTTTGGCTTGGAATACGACTCACGTTTATTGATGGGAACGGATATTCTGTGTGATCTTCCGGGGTATGTGTTGTTCAACAACTGGAGCTTAATTACAGAATTGTGTGAGTACAGCACCAGAACCGGAAAGACAACCGTAAAAGAAGGCGTTGAATTGCCGGACGGCTATGTTTCTACGATGCACAGTATTTTGGGAACAAAATTCAATCTTGCAAAGAAGATACTGGATCTGGATTATTATGCGAAGATACCGGAACTGGCCGGAAAATAATGTTTCATACAGAAGAAAGCTTTTGGAGGGGAAGAAGTGGGAAGTGTGTTGTCAATTATAACCTTAGTACTGGCACTGTTGTTTATCGTGATAGAAGCCGGACTGGGTGCATTGCGTGGAACGAAACGTGAATTATGCAGAATCGGAAGTCTGGTTGTAATCGGATTGCTTTTGTTTTTTCTGGTGCCGGGTATGGGGAAAGCGCTGGTGCTTGCAGTGGTGAATGTTTTTTATCCGGCAGGAACTACATTTACGGAAGTAGCAGGACAAATTACGATGGAGCTCGGAATGGATGCGGCAGCAGTCGGTTCGATTGTCGAGACGGTTCTTGCTTTGGGGATATCCCTGTTGGTTCCGTTTGTGTTTGTGACATTATTCTGGTTACTTAAATTAATCAGCTGGCCGATTTTTGCTGTGGTATGTCTGATTGTTAAGAAAACAAGAAAAGAAGAGCCTCAAGTAACTCTGAACACGACCGAACGTCTGGTAGGAGCGGCGATTGGTGCGGTAGCAGGTTTATTTCTGGGAGCGCTGACCTTTATGCCGCTTGCTCAGTTGAATCAATCGGTTGAAGCAATGGGGAACGATACGGTTGCCGATGTGGCAGGAGATGAAGTTGCGGATGCGATTTGTTTTTGGTCGAAAGCACCGGCAGGTGGTATCTATCGTGTGACACAGTTGGAGACTCTGTTTGGATTGTTATATGATTCTTTGTCGAAGGTAGAGATTGATGATAAAGTGTACCGCGCAAAAGATTTGGATGAATTGATTGCGCTGGCTCCGGATGCGATTTTGTTGCTGGAAGAATTAGAAGATGCTAATCTGGAAGGATTTGCAGCAGTTGCAGACCCGTTGAAAAATGTAGCGCAGGGTATTTTGGACATTAGTTTGTTCACAGAGGAAGATAAGCTGGCGCTTGTGCAGTATCTGGCAGCAGAAGGATTTGCTGAATCGGCAGATGAGAACGCATTGGCGGCTGCGGCATTGGAAGGCATTGAAGAAATGAGTTATGCGGAACTTGAACATGACGTAATTGCAGCAATTGACCTGATTGTTGTTCTGGACAAGCATAGGTTTACCGGAGTGAAAAACCTGGATCATTTGGATGCGTCTCTTTTCGACGAGGAATTTATTGAAGAAAGTGCAGATGCAATTTATAAATTGAACATTGCAGAACAGGTATTGCCGCCGGCAATTGATATGGTGATTGAAGGTGCATTATCTGAACTTGGAGTTGAGGTAGTGCCATGTGGTAACGTAGCCGACTTTAAGAATAGCAAGCAGGATTTTATCAATGTGCTCTCTGTTATGAGCGCGTTGATGGGGATTGCAGACAATGCAGAAAACCTGACGACAACGAGTGATGTGAAGGCGGCATTGAGTAAGATTGCAGAGTTGAAGAATTCGGTTTTTATTTCTTCGGATACTTATGCAAACCTTGAAACAGCACTGATTAAAAATACAGTATCCACTGCAAAAGTTGAGGAAACGATACAAACCGCGGTCAAAGACCACATGGAAGAAGTGAAACAGAATGCCAGTGAGGATGTTGAGATTGATGACGATGCGATTGTAAAATTGCAGGAAGCCGTGATGCGATATTTGAACAATCCGGATGATGTTAGTCTTGAGGATATAGAAGAACTGCTCACACTGTTGGAAGATGGAACCTTGATGGAAGGAATCGATGCCAGCGTTCTGGAAGATATCAAGAACGGTAAATTTGATCTGGCCGACTGGATGGATAAGCTTGGTGAAATCGGACTATAATATCGGTCAGAAAATAGAAGAAAGAATAGGGTAAAAACGATGGAGAAAACAGTGATAGTGATTAATGGCAGAGGCGGCGTCGGAAAAGATACACTCTGTGATGCTGCGGCACTGCGATATAAAGTAATGAATGTTTCGTCAATTACACCCATAAAGAATATCGCGCTTGCAAACGGCTGGGATGGAGGGAAAGATGCAAAGTCCCGCAAATTCCTGTCGGATCTGAAGCAACTGTTTACAGAATACAATGAACTTCCGACCACCTATTTATATAACTGCTATGAGGAATTCATGGCAGGCGACGGTGAGCTGATGTTTGTACATATCCGTGAACCGAAAGAGATTGATAAGTTCAAGGAACGGATTCCGACCCGTTGCGTGACACTTCTGGTTGAACGGGAACAAATGAGTGCAGACTGGGGCAATGCTTCGGATGATGAAGTGAATTGTTATGAGTATGATTATGTTTATCAAAACAACAGACCACTGGAAGCAGCAGGTGCGGATTTTATTGATTTTCTTGAAAGTCAGGTGTGTAGACAAAGCGGTTGATATGGGGTTGTACGACCGCATTGTAATAAATGAAACCAAAGGAAAGGAAGGTACAAAAAATGTTTAAGACATTTGACGAGGCAAAAAAGTATTGCGCGGAAAACGATGTAAAGATGATTGATTTTAAGATGATCGATCTGGACGGAAGATGGAGACACATCGCAATTCCGGAGAGCAGATTCCAGCCGTCCCTGATGGAAGATGGTATCGGTTTTGACGGTTCCAACTATGGATTTGCTCCGGTTGAAAAAAGTGATATGGTGTTCATTCCGGACCTTGCAAGTGCAATGCTTGATCCGTTTGCAGAAGTAAAGACGATTTCGATGATTGGTGATGTATTTATCATTGATAAGCCGACCAACCGCAGATTTGATCAGGATCCGAGAAATGTGTCCAAGCATGCGGTAGAGTATATGAAGTCTACCGGTATTGCAGATGAAATGATCATCGGACCGGAATTTGAGTTCCATGTATTTGACCGTGTTGATTTTAATGTACAGTCTCAGAAGGTTTCATATTCTCTTGATACAAAGCAGGCAGAGTGGAACACCGGGAATGCCGGTGAAAATGCAGGATATCAGACTCCGCAGAAGGGCGGTTATCACATCGATAAGCCGCATGATATCTGCTATGACCTCAGAAGCAATATGTGTCTGATGCTTGAAGAAGCAGGGGTTAAGGTAAAATATCATCACCATGAAGTTGGCGGTTCCGGACAGATGGAAATCGAAGTTGAGCTTGGCGAGATGACGACGATGGCGGACAACACTATGATTATCAAGTATGTAGTGAAGAACGCAGCCGTTCAGGCAGGTAAGACCGCAACTTTCCTTCCGAAGCCGATTTACGGTGAAGCGGGTAACGGTATGCATGTGCATATGTTACTGTTTAAGGAGGGCAAGCCGTTGTTCTGTGATGATGCAGGCTACTCGGGACTGAGCGAGACTGCACATTACTTCATCGGCGGTCTTTTGACCCATGCAGCGTCCCTCTGTGCATTTACCAATCCGTCTACCAACTCTTACAAGAGACTGATTCCGGGATTTGAGGCTCCGGTAACCATTGGTTATGCAACTTCCAACCGTAGTGCGGTTATTCGTATCCCTGCTTATGCAAAGACTCCGGACAAGCGTCGTTTTGAGTTGAGAAGCCCGGATGCAACCTGTAATCCGTACTACGCATATGCTGCAATCCTGATGGCAGGTCTTGATGGTATCCAGAAGAAGATTGACCCGAGCAAGTGCAACTGGGGGCCGTTTGACTTTAACCTCTATAACCTGTCCGAGGAAGAAAAGTCTAAACTTCAGGCGTTGCCGAAGACCCTTGACGAGGCACTCGATGCACTGGAGAAAGACCATGATTATCTGACTGCAGGCGGTGTATTCCCGCAGAGACTGATTGATATCTGGGTAGCAAAGAAGAGGGCAGAAGCAAAGAAGATTAACACGATTCCGCATCCGGCAGAGTTCGCTGCATACTTCGATCTGTAAAATAATGAACCGGGCTGTCGCATTTGACAGTCCGGTTTTTTTAGTGTCAAAGGGGCAAGCATTGCAATTCATAGTTGTGACCCGCTTTCGCTCGGGCCGTGACGCAGCGCCACTAATATCCTGGCTCACATGCTCGCCACGATATAAGGGTCGGCGTCACTCTACGTTCACAACTATTGAATTGTAATGTTTGCCCCTTTTCGGAACTGGAAAAATTGAGATGAAGATGCGACAGCCCGGATTGAGGTTACTAGATAGTCTCTATCTTCAACATATTAGTGTTGCCGGAGACGCCGCGGGTCATGCCACCGGTGATGATAAGATGGTCGCCGCGGTTGAGTCCGAAGACTTCGGTTGCCTTTTGCTTGGCAGCGTAGAATAGGACTTCGGTGGAGTCGTAGGTGTCACCGAGTGCGGGAGTGATACCCCAGGAGAGGGCGAGCTTGCGATAAGTCTTCTCGTTGGTGGTGAAACCTAAGATATCGGCGGGGTTACGGAAGCGCGATACCATACGGGCAGTCATGCCGGACAAGGTGCAGACTGCGATTGCCTTGGCATTGATGTCAATTGCCATACCGCAGGTTGCATGGGAGATGGCATCGACGGTGTTTTTGATACGGAATTCCGAGTTGCGGAAACGCTTTTCGTAGTTGATATTTTTTTCAGTTTCTTCTGCGATGCGGGACATGGTCTCGACTGCAAGTACCGGATATTTGCCTGCGGCGGTCTCGCCGGAGAGCATGATGGCACTGGTGCCATCGTAGACAGCGTTTGCAACGTCAGAAGTCTCGGCCCGGGTCGGGCGGGGATTGTGAATCATGGATTCCAACATCTCGGTCGCGGTGATAACACGTTTGCCGAGCAGACGGCAGCGGGTAATCAGATGTTTTTGGGCAGCCGGAAGCTGTTCAAACGGAATCTCAACGCCCATATCGCCACGACCAATCATGATGCCACAGCATTCGGAACAGATTTCTTCAATGTTATCAATGCCTGCCTGATTTTCGATTTTTGCGAGTAGTTCGATCTCGTCCGGATTGTACAGGGTAGGTGAGGAAGTCCCGGATTCTGTTGCAGCGAAAGCGGTACTGTATCTGTGGGTGCTGTAATATTCACGCATGAAATGTTTCACGTCCAGAAGATCCTGACGACAGGATACGAAGGAGCAGGCGATGAAGTCTACGTCATGTTCCATCGCGAAGATCAGGTCTGCCTTGTCTTGTTCACTTAAGTAGGGTTGCTTCAGAAGCTTGTTCGGGAAACTCATGCTCTTACGGTCGGAGAGCTCGCCGCCGACTAAAATCTCGCAGTGGATGTCAGTATCAATGATTTCTTTGACTTTGAATTTTAAGAGTCCGTTGTTCAACAGGATAATGTCGTCGGGGTCAAGGTCATTCGCAAGTCCTTTGTAATTAACGGAAACAATGTTTTCGTTACCGTCGATTTCGCGCGTGGTGAAAGTAAAATCATTGCCCTCCATAAGAGTTACTTTTCCTGTACTAAAGCGACGGATACGATATTCAGGACCTTTGGTGTCCAAGAGGATAGCTACAGGAAGGTTTAATTCTTTTCGCAATCGGTCAATGAGTTCGATGCGAGCCAATTGCTCTTCGTGAGTGCCATGTGAAAAGTTTAAGCGAGCAACATTCATGCCGGCCTTCATCATGGCGGTCAGGGTTGTTTCATCGGAGCATGCGGGACCGATGGTACAAACAATTTTTGTTTTTCTCATATATTCCTCGTTTCTGCCGGGATAAGGGAAACCGGCGAGCTACTTTCGATAAACATGGTGTTTGATTGTTAGTATCAAAACAATAGCCCGATTTTATTACGCACGGGTAATAAAGTCAACTGTTTTGTTGCTGGTTTATGGAATCTTTACGTGTGGAATGAGGTATGGCTGTCTTGTCTTTTGCCGGGCCTATGATATAATAATTGTAAAATATCATATTAGTGTGGAGGGCGAATGGAAACCAGAGTTGCACTTCTTGGCATTATTGTAGAGAAAACGGAATCGACGATGCGGTTAAATCAATTGTTGCATGATTATGGGGATTATATTATTGGAAGAATGGGGATTCCATATAAGGAACGCAGCGTGAATGTGATATCCGTGGCTATGGACGCACCGCAGGATGTGATTTCCGCACTGTCCGGAAAAATCGGAGCAATTGATGGAATTAGTGTAAAAACTGTCTATTCCAATGTTATACATACAGAATAAAAGTAAAAATATTCAAAAAATGAAGAAAAAACAAAAAACATCAGCGGTTTGACGAAAAAATCTATGTATTTTCTTCACAGAATGTGTTATTATATACAAGATTACAAGAGGAGGTGCCGTTATGAGAGAACCTAAGCTTGAACTTGATAAATCATTGCTTAAGAAAGCAAGAAAAGAAGGAAAGGCGCTGTTAGAGGAAGTTGTAGCGGAACAACAGGAAGTTATGGGGCAGGAGACGGAAAATTTGGAAGAAGTTAAAAAGGAAAAAGAGAAGAAGATAAAGATGCCGAAAGTGAAAAACATTAAGATAAAAGAGATTTTCCACTTCAAAGGAAAGAGCTCTTCAGGTAGCCGGAAGGAAGTAAAGGCCGGCAAGTTTAGTGCGCTTCATTCCATGCAGACAAAGGTTATGGTGTTGGTTGCAGTCGGTATTGTGGTATCTATTTTTGTCATGTATCAGGTAATGATGTCTTCTATGAAGGATCTGTTAATCGATTCAGCATACGGTAAGATGCTGAACGTGATTACTTCTTATGGTAAGCTGATTGATAAGGCTGAGGAAAATACCGATGTCGGCAAGCAGCTTACTGCAGAAGAGTACAGTGCAGTGATATCCGATATAACAATTGACGGAGTAGAACATTTTCAGTACATGGTGCTTTCACGAAGCGGTATCATCGTTCTTCATTCCGATGAGACGAAGAATGGTAAGCCGAATAAGGTTCCGGAAATCACAGATATTGTTGCAAGCGTAGCAAAAGGAAAGATTCCGGATAATCTGTGCAGTGTATATGTGGATGCGACTACCGGAGAAACGATGTATATGAGCTATTACATCACGGCAATCCGTAACATGGCAATTGTCTGTGCACCTGAGTCGGAACTTCTGGCACCGGTAGCGCAGTTGCGTATGTTGTCGATTCTGATTGGCGTTGCAATTCTTGCAGTTGCGGTATTTGTTGCGGCGATTCTGGTAAAACGCATCACGAAGCCGTTAAATCAGGTGACAGAAGTTATTAATGAAACTGCGAAGCTGAAGTTAAGACTTCCGGATTATATGGATAATCTCTGTGCGAGAAAAGACGAATCCGGTTTGATTAGCCGTGCAGTAAAAGAGATGTCCGGTTATCTTTATGATGTAGTAAGCAAGATTGACCAGACGAACAACAATATCAATTCCAATATGGCAAAACTGGAAGAGTCCAGTAACCAGGTACATACACTCTGTATGGATAACTCCGCTACCATTCAGCAGCTGGCAGCAAGTACCGTTCAGGTAAACAATATGACTCAGCTGATGAACGACCATATGCTTCAGATGCGTACGCAGGCAGAAGAAATCAGCAAAGAGACGGAACAGAGTAATAAGGCTTCCGGCGAGATTGCAGGACGTGCGCAGAACATGCAGAATTCTACTGCAGCAGCTATTGTTGAGACCAAGAAGATGTATCAGTTGATTAAAGATAAGACTCAGCTTGCGGTAGAAGGTTTGAAGTCGGTTGCTAAGATCAATGAACTGACCAATGCAATCGTAGAAGTATCCGACCAGACCAGCTTGCTTTCCCTGAATGCAAGTATCGAGGCAGCACGTGCAGGTGAGGCAGGAAGAGGATTCTCGGTCGTTGCTACCGAAATCAGTAAGCTGGCGAACCGTTCTCTTGAGACCGTAAACGATATCAATGAGATTATCAAAGAAGTTAACTTGGCAGTTACCAATATTACTACCAGTATGGAAGAGACTTCGAACTTCCTTGAAAATACTGTTCTTGTAGATTACGATAACTTCAGTAATATTGGTGTTCAGTATATGGATGACGCAGATACGTTCCGTGCCGGTATGAACAATATTTCTCAGGAAATTGAAGTGCTGAACGGTTCTATCAAGGAGATTGCAGCAGCAGTGGAAAGTATCTATGCAGCAGTTGCAGAGACATCCTCCGGTGTTAATGATATTGCGGATAAGACCACCGGCGTTGTTAGTGTTACCAGTGATAACTATGACTTGACGAACGATACGGTAGCAAGAGTGGAAGATCTGAAGGCAATTATCCAGAAGTTTGAGTTTTAATATAAAGTAGGGGGCTACCGCATAAGCGGTGGTCCTTTTATGTTCTTGACAGTCGTATTGATGCAGAATTATATCGACAGGTTTGCAATATAAAAGAAAGATGCAGAAAGGAACGATGCGGAGAATGGAGAAGTTTGTTTTAGTTCTTCCGGAGTGGGAAGATAAGCTACAGTTTTCGCAAGAATGGGTCACATTGATATTAGTCGTGATAACCTTTGTTGCCGGAATCGTGTTAACATTCCTGGGATATCGTTATTTTCGTAAAATTATGCCGGTTATAGTGGGTGCTGTGTGCGGAAGAGCCGGATATCATATCATTGCACAGATAACGGAGAACCGGATAGTGCAAATGTATATTTTTGTTGTAGTGATGTTTCTGTCCGTTTGCATTTGTTGTATGGTAACTGTTTTGTGGACATATATATTAAAGAAACTGGAACTCGACGCTTTATTTCAACGTTATTTATACATGATTTCGGCATTGACAGGAGCGTTAATCAGCGGATTTGTTTTGTGGCAATGGATATTTGCAGACTGGGTTGTTGCTCTCTGCTGTGCGGTAATCCTGATGGGGCTTGGAGTATGGTATGGCTGGCAGGGTATGAAGCGAACAAGAGTTTTTTACACCTATGAAGACCTTGCGAAAATGAAACCGGATGATGGGAGGATAGAAGATGCTTGATGTTCTGAGACGGGAATTGAAGTATAGTGTTTCTGCCACAGATGTTGTGAACCTAAAAAGGCAACTGTCAGGAGTCATGCAAGAGGATATACATAATCGTGCGAGTGGATATATGGTCAGGTCAGTATATTTTGACAGTCTTTATGATAGCGACTTTGAGGACAAAATAGGCGGATATGATAACAGACAAAAAATACGCTTACGGATATATGACGTTAATTCTTCGTATATCAAACTGGAAATAAAAGAAAAGTCAGGCATTTCACAGCGTAAACGTTCGCTTTCTGTTACAAGGGAAGAGGCAGAGCGTATGTTGCAAGCGGATTACGGGTTTCTTTGTGAGAGGGAAGAAACAATCGCCCATTGGTTATATACATTTTTGACAACCCGCTGTTATCGCCCGAAATGTATTGTGGAATATGACAGGATGGCTTTTTGCGAACCGGGGAATGACATACGGGTTACGTTTGACAGCGGACTACGCGCGACCGAACTGAATGTGCAGGGGTTGTTTGATGAAAATCTGGTTTTGTATCCGGTGTGCAGCAGTTCAGAAATAACCATGGAAGTAAAGTACGATAGGTTTTTATATACACATATAAAGAACATAATCAGTCAAACGGATAAAATGCAAGTATCTAACAGCAAATATGTACGTTCACGTATGATATCAAAGAAAGGAAGAGTGTAAAATGAAGGAATTATTGTACAACGAATTATTGGCCGCGCAGGGAACCCTTACGATTCCGGACATAATCATCAACTTTATGGCAGCATGTATTATCGGTGCGTTGATATATGTTTCCTACAGGATATCTCATTCGGGCGCAGTTTACAGCCGTAAGTTTAATGTATCTCTGATTATGCTTGTTCTGGTAACGACGCTTGTTATGAGCGTTATTGGAAATAATATTGCGTTATCCTTAGGTATGGTTGGTGCGTTGTCTATCGTACGATTCAGAACAGCGATTAAGGATCCTAGAGATGCAGCATACATATTTTGGGCAATTGCTGTTGGTATTTGCTGTGGTGTATCAGATTATATGATCGCAGGAATCGGGACATTTATTATTTTTCTGTTCTTAACGGTGTTTGGTTTTGTAAAAGACAATGAACGTATCTTGATTGTTGTCCGGATGGAAAAAAAAGCGTTTGATGCGGTGGAGAACAGTATTATTTCTTTGTTTGAAGGAAAGGCCTTTTTGCGCGTTGAAAATCATAGGGAAAATGACGATTGTTCAGAAGTGATTTATGAGATTTCAGATAAGGTTCTGTCCAAAGCCCAGAAGGTAAATGGTTCATGCAGTAAAATGCTTTCAGCAATTGAAGGCGTAAAATCCGTAAGTTTTGTCAGACAGGATGATGAGATTAACCAGTAGGGGGTAATGCAATGTCCCGTAGAAAGTACATACTAATCATAGTGGTCCTGTGTCTTGCCGGCATTGCCGTTTTGTATGGATTTGGAATATTACGCCTGCGATTAAATAATGATAAGGAGACTCCGTTGAGGGTTTATGAATCACTTCCGGAGGATATTTCTACAGAGGATGCATTGGTGCACATAGGAGAAGCGTTTATAGTGGATGATAATTTTTCATCCAACCTTCCGATTGTGATTTTGTCCTTTGAAGGAGAAATGGCGGACTATAAGCTTTTTAAGGATAGCCAGGAAATCGTATATGATGTAGAGCCGTATGTGAACGGTTATATTAAGATTATTGCGAGTTCTTCTGTTGATAAGATGAATTATGTGACGGATACACCGGTTTATACGAGCAATTTGCAGGCAAAAAAGCGTGGGCATACCTCATATACTTACGCAAAACCGCAGTATTTGATGAAAATGTATTTCCCGGATGGCACCGAAAACAAAGCAGATATTCTTGGTTTGGGCGAGGGTGACAGCTGGATTCTTAATGGAAGTATGGCGGACAAGAGTATGCTGCGTAATTATCTTCCCTATCGGATTGCCGGTGAAATAGGTGGTGATTGCTTTGCACCGAGTAGCAAATACTGCGAAGTTCTGTTGGAAACAGAAAGAGGGTTAGAATATCAAGGCGTATATTTGTTTGCAGAAGCGGTTTCACGTGGTGAGAACCGGGTTGATATTGATAAAAGCAAGTCAGGAGAGACGTATACCAGCTATATTGTACGGCGTGACAGATTTACGAATTTCGATGTAATGTTGGATACATATGGAAGGTTAAATGGACTGAGTGAAGAGTGGATTGGGGTAAAATATCCGGCCGAGGCGAATTTGACGCAGATTAATAAAGCGTATATAGAGTATGACTTTTCACAAATAGAGCGGGTTGTTTATTCGGAGAATGAGCATGTGTTTCAGGAGTATGACCGCTATATTGATATTGATTCCTTTGTGGATTACTTTTTGGTAAACGAATTTTTCGGTAATTATGATGCCGGCAACCATTCGACTTACATGTATAAGAGCTCGGGAGATAAGCTGCATATAGGACCGGTGTGGGATTTTGACCAGGCAATGAACAATTATTTTGATGGTGAAATGGACCCGTATACGCTGGCATTTCAAACCAAACCGTTGTTTGACCGACTGACAAAAGACCGCTACTTTATTGATAGGTTGAAAAGCAGATATAGTGAGCTGAGAAAAGGTGCATTGTCAAATCAACACGTTGTGGAAGTAATAGAAGAAACAACGAAGTATCTTACTTCAGCAAGAGAGCGGGAGTGGTACCGTTGGGCAGCGCTTTATCTTGATGATAGTTTTAGCAATCCAAACAATTATTATCTGAGTGATTATGTGGTGGATGATGAAACAATCAGCCGGTTTAATGACAAGTATGAACAGGAACTGTATATTATCCGCAATTATTTGTACAAGCATGGAAATGCGATACAGACAGAGTTGACGAAGTTGTATGATCTTGCGGAATGTGATACTTCCTTAAAAAGTGAAAATGAACTGTTTTTGATTGTTGTTATTGTATTAATCCTGCTTCCGTCGTTATTGATTAATAGGAAAGGATAGAAAGAGTCAGATGCTGTTTAATGTATTAATGGTTGCTCCGGAATTAGTTGAAAAAAAGCATTATTTTTTGGAAACATTGGATAATCCGATTGCCATATGGGTTATCAGAGGAGTTTGTCTTGTGGTTGGTGTTGTGGCACTGGTTCTTTACTACAGGATGAAGCGTAAGAGGGGAGAATAAAATGCTGTTTTCAAGTGTTGTATTTTTGTTTTACTTTTTCCCTGTTGTATTTGTATTGTATTATATATTGTCTTTTTCAAGGACGCTGCAAAATGTACTGTTGCTGATAGCCAGCATTGTATTCTATGCATGGGGAGAGCCTGTGTATGTATTCCTGATGCTTGCATCCATTGTATTCAATTCGGCAATGGGATGGCTTGTAGAAAAGAATGATGGGAGATATAAAAAATTCTTTTTATGGTGTGCAGTAGTAGGGAATCTTGCAGTTCTGTTTGTGTTCAAATATCTGGGTTTTGTGCTGCAAACGATAGGATTCGGGGATCTTGGTTTTAACTTACCTTTGCCGATAGGTATCTCGTTTTTTACATTCCAGGCACTTTCCTATGTTGTGGATGTCTACAGCGGCAAGACAAAGCCGGATAATGTTTTTAATGTGGGATTGTATATTTCTTTCTTTCCCCAGCTGATTGCTGGTCCGATTGTTCAGTATAATTCGGTAGCAGACCAGATTCGCAACCGGAAGTCTTCCTTTGATAAAATTGCGGTCGGAATTTGTCGTTTTACAACGGGGCTTGGGAAAAAGGTTTTACTAAGCAATTGCTTTGCTGCTATTGCTGACAATGTGTTCCAGTGGTCTGCAATCGGTGTAGATAAAGAGGTGGTTCCGGCAATGCTTGCATGGCTTGGAAGTATTGCCTATTCGTTGCAGATATATTTTGATTTTTCAGCCTATTCTGATATGGCAATCGGTCTGGCACTTTGTTTCGGATTCAAGTTTGCGGAAAACTTCAATTATCCATATATAGCTACTTCTATTTCTGATTTCTGGAAGAGATGGCATATTTCGCTTACTTCTTGGTTCCGTGAATATGTATATTTCCCGCTTGGGGGAAACAGGGTTGCAAATCAGGATCATATGGTACGCAATATTTTTATTGTCTGGTTGCTTACGGGAATCTGGCATGGTGCGAATTGGACGTTTATTTTCTGGGGACTTTTCTACTTTGTATTTCAGTTGGCGGAACGTTTCTTTGAATATCCTAAGAAAATGAAAAGTCCGTTCTTGAAACATTTTTATACGTTAATGGTTGTAAATGCAGCATGGGTTGTATTCCGAGCAGATGACTTGTATCAGGCAGGACGTTTTTTTATGAATATGCTGTGCCTGAACAATAATGGTTTTTACAGCGATACTGCAGTTATGTTAATTCGGGAAAACTGGGTGTTTTTGGTTCTTGGTATTGTTTTTTCAACTCCAATAGCAAGAAATATGAATGAAATGATTTATGCGAAACCGGATTCGCGTATAAATAAGCTGTATACTATCGTTTATCCTGTTGTGATGTTGGGGATTCTGGTGATTAGTGTCAGCTATCTGGCAAGCGGAACCTATAATCCGTTTATTTATTTTAATTTCTAGGAGAAGTGATCCGACGTGAAGAAATATATACTGAAAAAAAGAATATTTGCAGTAATATTTTTACTTGTGGTTATTTCGTTTTCTGTTCTGAATTTCAGGCAGAGTTTTGAACCGCTGAAGTTGCTGTTTACAGAAAGTGAAGGAGAAGATTCTGTCACGCCGGCGATGCTGGAAAGTACCATAAACGAAAATTTGTACGGCAAGATGAGCTTTATTGAGACGTATGGATTTGCACAGGTGCTTATGGGCAAAAGAGAAAGTAATAATTTTGCCAATATAATGGATGAAAACGGTTTTTTGCACTATGCCTCATTTTATAAGGAGGACGATTCGCGAATTTTTGAATATGCTATGCGTTTGAAACGGCTTCAGGATCATGTTTCACAAAAAGGTACCAAAGTACTTTTTGTTGTAACACCGACGAAGTACAGTTCGGAAAATACCGAGTTCAGTATTGGTATGCCGGTAAACGATCCGAATCCTGTAGTGGATGAGTTGCTGTTTTACCTAAACCGTTTGGGAGTAGAGACGTTAGATCTTCGTGAAAGCTTTCCAAATGAAGAACTATCCTACGAAGAGACATTTTTTAAAACGGACCATCATTGGACTGTTCCTGCCGCTTTTTATGCTACGAAAGAGGTAGTCAACAAAATTCGGGACAGTTTCGGAGAAGAACTTGATCCGGACGGCTATTACACAGATCTTTCCAATTATGATGTTGTAACATACGAGGACAGAATGCTTGGCTCCATGGGAAGAAAGACAGGTGTTGTATTTTCTGACTTGGAAGACTTTACTGCGCTTTGGCCCAAGTTTGAAGGATCTTTTTACAGAGAGTATGAAGTTAATGACGGGTCATTGACATATGAGGGGAGTTTTGCACAGGCGCTAATGTATACGGAGGTATTGAATGGCAAATCGGATGCTTATTCGGAAGATCCGTATTCGTTGTACCTGAATGGCTTGTTAAACTATGAAAAAATAATTAACCGGGAAAAACCGGATGGGACCTCTTTCTTTATGATTCGCGACTCGTATTTTTCGCCGGTTATGGCATTTATGATGCCGATGTGCGGACGAATTGATGCAATCTGGTCCTTAGAAGAAACGGAAGAATTGGACGTAGAAAGTTATTTGGAGCAAAACACATTTGATTATGTAATTATGGAAATATATCCGTATAACATAGAAAGTAAAGCGTTTAACTTTTTTAAGGAGAAGCAGATATATGACTGAAAAAAGTAAGCGAAAAGTAAACTTTGGACAGTTTTGGCATGAACGGAAAGGAACGATATGGTTTTTAATTAGTGTGTTCTTTTCGGTTATGTATTTGACATGGAGAGTTTTCTTTACAATTCCTTTTGGGTACGGGATTGTATCGGTTGTGGCCGGTGTTTCTCTGTTGATTATGGAAGCTTTGGGCATGGTCGAAGCGAGTGTCCATTTTTACAATATGAATTCAGTGAAAGTACACGGAGTACCGGAAGTGCCGGTAGAGGAATATCCGGATGTAGACGTTTTTATTGCTACATACAGTGAAGATCCGGAGTTGCTCTATAAAACAATCAATGGTTGTAAATATATGGACTATCCGGATAAAAGCAAAGTTCATATTTATCTTTGTGATGATAACAGACGTCCATCCATGAAGGAACTGGCAGAAAAAATGGGGGTCAACTATTTGGACCGGGAGAATAATGAAGGTGCTAAGGCAGGTAACTTAAATAATGCGCTTGCCCACTCCTCCTCGCCTTATGTGGTTACTTTCGATGCAGATATGATTCCCAAAAGCGATTTTCTGATGAAGACGATTCCGTACTTTGTTGATGCGGAAATAAAAAACAGAGGAAAAAAAGAAGAGGACAAAATAAAACTTGGATTTTTACAGTCGCCTCAGTCATTTTACAATCCGGATCTGTTTCAGTTTAATTTGTTTTCAGAAGGAAGAATTCCGAATGAACAGGATTATTTTTATAAGGATATCCAAGTTGCAAAAACAAAAACGAACAGTGTAATCTACGGAGGGTCCAATACAGTCCTTGCAAGAGAAGCGCTGGAGGCAATAGGGGGGTTTTATACCGAGGCAATCACAGAGGATTTTGCGACAGGAATTCTGATTCAGAAGGCGGGATATGTATCTTTAGGAATAGCGGAACCGTTGGCTTCGGGAATGTCAGCGACCGACTTGAAAGGACTGATTGACCAGAGAATACGTTGGGGGCGTGGCGTTATTGCAACAGGAAAAAAGATGCATGTTTTCACTTGTAAGGAGTTGTCCGTTGCGCAGAAGATAAACTGTTGGGCATCGATATGGTATTGGTATGCGCCTGTGAAGCGTTTGATTTATATACTTGCTCCTATTTTGTTTGCTACATTCGGGTTTAGAGTGTTTGAGTGTGAGTTGCCGGAAGTTTTGTTGTTCTGGTTTCCTATGTATATTTCCAGTGATATCAGTTGGAGAGTTCTGAACAACACCCGGCGTAGCAAAAAGTGGACAGGTATTTATGAAACAATATTATTTCCGTTTATGCTGATGCCTGTTCTCCTGGAGGGTCTGGGTATTACATTAAAGAAATTTAAGGTCACGAACAAAGGCGTGCAGCTTAGCAAGAAGGGACAGAACAGGATCTTTATGATTCCGTTTATAATACTAATTGTTTCGTCGATGGTCGGATTGATAAAGTGTGTGTTTATTATGCTCGACAGTGGTTCATTTGCACCTCTTGTTGGTATGTTTTGGCTTGCATATAACTTTTATATGTTAGTCATGGCATTTTTCTTTATGAATGGGCGGGTGATGAACAGAAGGTCGGAGCGCGTGCCGGCACAGCTTTCCTGTAAGCTCATAAATGAGAAATATCATATTGAAGGTGTCACAAGAGATATTTCGGAAGGTGGAATCGCAGTATTTTTTGAAAAGCCTTATTTCTTTCCGGAGGGTGAATGGTTGCAGGCTCATATCCGGTCAGAGAGATACAAAGCCAATCTGCTTGTTGAGGTGACTCATGTAAAGAAGGTGGGAGATAAATGGAGTTACTCTATGCGGATTTTGGACTATCAAGATACATATAATGAGTTCCTGCAACTCCTATATGACCGTGTTCCTATGTTGCCGTTGGAAATCAAGGAAAACAGTGGAAGTTTTGAGGATTTGAAGCTGAACACACAGAAAAGGGTCAGCTCTCCTTTTTACCAGAAAAGAAAACAGCCGAGAATATATTTGGATACGGATGTGGAGTATGCTGACGTTTGTAGTTGCGGGTTGGTACATGTTCAGGAGATGAACTATTATTATGTGACAACCAAAACAGATGTTGAGCTTACTGTAATGCAACTTTTTCCCAAGGATAAGCATTGTATGAACTGTGAGTACGTAGAGGAACTTCCGTCAGGGTTAAGGCTTTATCGAATTACCAACGCCAAAGATTTATGGAATAACCCCGACACTATGAACGAACTGCTCGAATGGCTTGTCAAAACGAATGCAGTTGCAGAAGCGAAATACGAACAGCGTGAAAGATATAGAAAAGAAGAGGAAAAAGCGCGCAACAAGCAGGAAGATTTTAATGAGATAAATTTCGTGTAAATATATATTGATGAAAAGTGTGTATCAATGGTATATTCTCTCGTTTTTTACAGATACTACTGTTGCATTCCTAAAAAGGGTAACAGTTTGTATCTTAGGAAAAGGAGATATATAGCATGAGAGCAACGGGAATTGTAAGAAGAATCGATGACCTCGGACGAATTGTCGTACCGAAGGAAATCAGAAGAACTTTGAGAATCCGCGAGGGGGACCCGCTGGAAATTTTCACGGATCGCGAGGGTGAGATTATTCTCAAAAAATATTCGCCGATTGGAGAACTCAGTACGTTTGCTAAGCAATACGCAGAAGCGATGGCGCAGGCTACAGGACATATTATCGTGATATCTGACAAGGATCAGTTTATCGCCGTGTCCGGCGGCGGAAGCAAGCGGGACTGGCTCGGGAAGCCGATCAGCCGCGAGTTGGAGCGTGCGATTGATGACCGGAGCAGTGTGGCGGCCATGCGCACAGACAAGACGTACATCCGCTTGACTCCGGACGATGATGAAGTGACGTGGCAGGTTGTGACACCCATCATTGCAGAGGGTGATGCCATCGGCGCCGTCATGGTCGTGTCAAAGGAAAGCAAGGGGACGTACGGCGAGGGTGAGATGAAACTGTCGCAGACGGCTGCAAACTTTTTGGGTAAGCAGATGGAAAATTAGAGAACACACCGGTACAGATTGCCTGCAGAACGCAGGAAATGTACCGGTGTGTTTTGCTTTTCATTGACGTAAGGCGGTGGGATAGCGTATAATTAATCTGTTGATTCGTGCGTGATCGAATGCAAAAATCAGCAGATAAATCGCGGATTGGAACGCGGAAGAATATAGACAGATAGGAAAGAAAATTATGCGTTATGTACAGACTCTGCATGAGGGTGATGAAATACAGGAGATTTATCTGTGTAAGCAGGTAAGATACTTAGAGACAAAGACAGGGAAAGAATATGTGTCGTTGATTTTGTCGGACCGTACCGGTGACCTCGACGGTAAGATCTGGGATATGAACCCGGGGATTGGTGATTTCGACGCAAAAGATTATGTGCGTGTGACCGGTAAGGTAACAAGCTTTAATAATACTTTGCAGCTCAACATCCGTCGTCTTCAGCGTTGTGTGGAAGGCGAATATGTGATGTCGGATTATGTGCCGACGACGGATAAGGATGTGGAAGGGATGTACCATGAGCTGATGGGATATCTGCAGAAGGTACAGCAACCGCATCTGAAAGCATTGATTAACGAGTTTTTTGTAAAGGATGAGAAGTTTATTGCGGACTTTAAGCGTTCTTCGGCTGCAAAGGGTGTGCACCATGCGTTTGTGGGCGGACTTCTTGAGCACACGCTGAGTGTAACGGAGAACTGTGCGTTTTTTGCAAAGAAGTATCCGGTACTGCAGTACGACTTAGTGGTAGCAGCAGCGGCATTTCACGATATCGGCAAGATACGGGAGTTGTCGGATTTTCCGGAAAATGATTATACCGAAGACGGCAACCTGATTGGTCATATCGTAATCGGTGCAGAGATGGTGAACGAAAAGATAAAAGAGATGCCGGATTTTCCTCCGGTACTTGCAAGTGAGCTCAGACACTGTATCCTAGCACATCATGGAGAACTGGAATATGGTTCTCCCAAAAAACCACAGCTTGCGGAAGCGCTGGCACTGCATTTTTCTGACAATCTGGATGCAAAGATGGAGACTTTCAAGGAGTTGTTCGCAGGAGCGGATAACAGTGGCGCTGAGGTGAAGAGCGACTGGCTCGGGTTCCAGAGATTGTTTGAATCGAATGTGAGAAAGACAACACTTGAACAGTAAAAGTGGATGTCAGCTTCGCGTGAAGCAGATTGAACGGTAAAGATTAAGGAGAATGCTCATTAGTAAGCATTGAAAAATATGAGTCAGTATAAGAAAAACGATATAATTGAATTAACGATAACCGACATC
This sequence comes from Lachnospiraceae bacterium, assembly GCA_045593785.1. Classification (GTDB taxonomy): domain Bacteria; phylum Bacillota; class Clostridia; order Lachnospirales; family Lachnospiraceae; genus SZUA-448. The sequence goes on along the minus strand of JAZNXH010000025.1, from coordinate 5,905 downwards.
GGAACACAGGGAGAGGGCATCGGAAGGGTAACACCGGAAGATATCCCTTTCTTCGTAAAAGGGGCTTTGACCGGTGATAAGATTCGTGCCGGTGTGATGAAGCTCAAGTCTTCGTATGGTTACGCAAGGCTGATTGAAGTAATGGAGCCGTCGCCGTGGCGGACAGAACCGAAGTGTACGGTGGCTGGTCCGTGTGGCGGCTGTACCCTGCAGCACTTGAGTTACGAGAAGCAGGCAGAGTATAAGCAGAAGCACGTGCAGAACTGTCTGGAGCGTATCGGTGGGCTGAAGGACATTCCGATGGAACCGATTGTTCCGATGGAAGAGCCATGGTATTACCGTAACAAGGCGCAGTTCCCGGTTAGCAGAGGAAAAGACGGCAAGGTGAAGATCGGGTTCTTCGCCGGACATACGCATTCTGTAATCGATACGACGCATTGCTATATACAGGCGCCGGTGATGCAACCGCTCTTGGAGACGATTCGTGAATTTATAGAAGAATATGATATCAGTACTTATGACGAGGAGAGCGGGAAGGGACTGATACGCCATATCCTGATGCGTGTGGGGTTTGCGACCGGTGAGATTATGGTATGCCCGGTGGTGAATGGAGAGAAGCTGCCGAAGGCAGAGGTGTTGGAGGCAAGGCTTAAGGAGACGATAGAACGATATAATGAAGGTGTCGCGGATCAAGGCATAACAGATGTAAAGAAGGCTGATTCAATTACTATGAGCAATGCAGTAAAATATGAATTGACTTCTTTCTGTATCAACGTAAATAAGAAAAAAACAAATGTAATTCTTGGCGACAAATGTATGCTGCTGTCCGGTCAGGAATACATCACAGACAAGATTGGAGATGTCAGCTATCGTATCTCTCCTTTATCTTTCTATCAGGTGAATCCGGTGCAGACGAAGTGTATCTACGATACTGTGAAAGAGTATGCAGGACTAACCGGAGAAGAGGTGCTGTGGGATATCTACTGCGGTGCAGGAACCATCGGACTGTATCTGGCAGATGGAGCAAAAAAGCTCTATGGAATCGAGATTATCCCGGAGGCGATCGCAGATGCAAAAGAGAATGCCAAAGCGAACGAGATTTACAATGCAGAGTTCTATGTAGGGGCAGCAGAGGATGTCTTTCCAAAACTGATGAAGGAATGCCCGCCGGATGTAGCAGTGATTGATCCACCGCGCAAGGGCTGTGATGAGAAACTGATACAGGCGTTGTTGGAAGTAAGCCCAAAGACGTTGGTGTATGTATCCTGTGACCCTGCAACGCTTGCAAGAGATCTGAAGCTGTTGACGGCAGGAGGATATGAAGTGAAACGGGTGAGAGCGGTGGACGCTTTTTGCCATTCTGTACATGTGGAGACCGTGTGCTTGCTGACTGCCAAAGGGTGAAGCGCAACAATGGGATTCCAAGTGCAAAAATTGCACTTTGGAGGAACAAACGGAGGAGTCTATGAATACCGAATTAGCAGCAATTTTATCTCAAAATCCGCGATATGCAGATGCCTATAATGAGTTTTTGGAATCACATAAAAACGGATACGGTAAAAACAGTACGGAAGAGGAACTGGCGGAGTTTGAAAAGTTTTTTGCAAGAGACTTTTTGAACGGAATAAAAAATGACAGTAACGAGAGGAAAGAGCTAATTACCGGGGAACATCTGGTGATTCGACGGGCAAGGGTCGCGGATGCGGATTTTATGCGGTCGGTAGAGCTTGATCCAGATAATTCTCCGTGGGTGGCGAATTGGCCTCTGGGGTGGCGTATTGCAAAGTTCGGTGACGAGGATTTTCTACAAACGATAATTGAAAAAACAGATGGTACGCCGATTGGAATATTGATTTTTCGAGGGATACGGGCGGTGCAGGATAAGCTGGAGTTGAAGAGAATTGCTCTGATAGAGAAGGGAAAAGGTTACGGCAAGGAAGTTCTTCATTTAGCGCAAAAGTTGGCTTTTGATGTCTTTGAGACGCAGTATTTGTATCTTGGGACGAAAGATACGAATGTCCGTGCACAGAGTATTTACAAGGCAACCGGTTTTACACCGGATATGCCCGATCCTTGTACCGGTTTTCATATTACAGTGGAGGCGTATAGGGACAAGAAGTAGGACAGAACCGCTGGTGTCGAATGGCTTGGGCAGGGTTAAAGACGGAAAGAAGGGAGGTACGGAGAGTGGATGACATCAAGAAAGATCCTTTTGAGGAATATATAAGACAGTCGGAACCGGGAAAACGGGAACTTGGTTATGCCTGGTACACGGCAATTGGACTGCAGGCAGTTGATGGGCTTGAAACATCGGATTATCTGAAGAATACAGCAAAGGATAATATTGAAGGAAAAATCACACTTGAAGAGGCTGGAAAATTAGTTGAGAATTATTATGAAGAAGCTTCAGAGCGGGAGAGAGACAGAAGCAAAGAAGCGGATGTGGTTTCAGCACGTATTGCTATGATTCTTTCGGAAAAAGCATTTACATTCTCCGTTCCGCAGTATACCGGTATTCATCGAAGGTTGTTTGAAGGTATCTATTCTCATGCCGGAAAGATTCGAGATTATAATATTTCCAAAAAAGAATGGGTGCTTGACGGAGACTCGGTGCATTATGGAAATGCATTAGAACTGCGTGAGATGTTGGAGTATGATATTCAGACGGAAAGAGAATATGAATACCCGCAAAAAAATATATCCGGAATAATACCGCACTTGTCAAAGTTTGTTTCGGGATTATGGCAGATTCATGCATTCGGTGAAGGAAATACAAGAACTACTGCAGTATTTTTGATTAAATATCTGCAGTCTATGGGGTTCAATGTTACAAATGATATATTTGCTGAACATGCATGGTACTTCAGAAATGCATTGGTCAGAGCGAATTACAACGATTTTCAAAAAGGGATCCGTGAGACAACGGAATTTTTGGAATTGTTTTTACGTAATTTGCTCTTGGGAGAGAGAAATGAACTGAAAAACCGGTATATGCATATCCGATGGGAGAAAAAACAGGACATTGAAAGTAGAAAACAGGACATTGACAACCAAAAACAGGACATTGGAATACCGGATTGTTTCTCTAACAAGACAAAAAAGCACATACGAGCACTATTTACAGTGTATGGGTGTGGGAGCTTTTTTGGACGGACGGAAGTGATGGAGTTATTAGGAATTACAGCATCTCCGGCGTCGGCTCTGATTAAAAAAATGCTTGATGTGGGTGTCATCTATCCGGTGAAGGGGAAAGGAAAAGGAAAATATCTGTTCCGGAAGGAGAAATAATTTTGAATTTCGAAAGCTTCATTCAAGACATACAACAAAACAACTGGAATGTATACGGTGTGGAAGTGTACGAAAACGGTATATTAACCCATTCCTACGGCGACATAGACGAGCATCTGCACGGAGTATATTCCGCAACCAAGACGATACTGTCTATAGCTGTCGGTATTGCGTGGGACAGAGGATTGATTGATCTGAACAAGGCACTGACAGAGTATCTTCCGAAGGATGTTTTAGCTTCACTTGCAAAGGAGCAGAGAGATACCTTTGATCGGATTACGATTCACAGATTGCTTACGATGTCGGTAGGGGATTTTCCGTTCCGCGCAGAGGGAGATAACTTCCTGAAGTTTGCACTGGAATGTAAGATTCAGAATCCGGATGAGAAGGTATTCAACTACAGCAATATCAGTGCCTATCTTGTAGGTGCTGCCCTGCATCATGCACTCGGAGAAGATGTTGGGACATTTATTGAGAAGAATGTCTTTGCCCCGCTTGGCATTACACGGTACGAATATGGCAGGTCACCGGAAGGGTACTTTTACGGGGCATCTGAGATGAGGCTGACGGTGAACGGTCTGAGTAAGATTGGGCAGTTGTTGTACAACGGTGGCGTGTATGATGGGAAGCGGGTTCTGTCGGAAGAGTATGTACGGATGACAACTTCCGTGCAGCAGATGAACCGGGAAGGTGGATATGGGTATTTTGTATGGAAGTATCTTGACGGATTCAGTATTAACGGCAAGTGGGGACAGAAGTGTTATTGCCTGCCGGAGCGTGGGCTGATGATAACGTTCTTGTCGCATATTGAGGAAGATACTTATGGATTGAAGCTGAGTATGGAAAAGCATCTTTTGGGAATCTGAGAGGAAAAAAGGAGAATTTCGGGATGTATACAAAACAAGATTTGATTCAGAATTTGAAAGATATGGGACTTACCCCAACCGACGCCCTTATGGTGCATTCGTCCATGAAGTCTATCGGTCCGGTGGAAGGTGGCGCGGATACCGTTGTAGATGCGTTTATGGAATATCTGAAAGATGGTTTGTTCATGACGCCGACGCATACCTGGGCACAGATGGGGCCGCAGTATCCAACTTTTGATCCGGCGACGGAACCTGCGTGTGTCGGCATTATTCCGAATATCTTTCGTCAGCGGGAGGGCGTGGTGCGTTCCCTGCATCCGACACACAGCATCGCAGCGTACGGTCCGCAGGCAGCAGAGTACATAAAAGGCGAAGAGAATGCGACCTCACCTTGCCCGCCCGGCGGCTGCTGGGACCGATTGAAGGATATCGGAGCGAAGATTCTGCTGCTTGGCGTGACGCATACGCGGAACACGTATATTCACAGTGTGGATGAGTTGATGAATATCCCGGACCGTCTGACGGACGAGCCGACGCTGATGCATATTGTAATGCCCGATGGCAGTGTCAAGGATGTTCAGATGTATCGACATTTTAACAAGGCAACGGGAACGGGGTATTTTTCAGAGCAGTTCGATAAGATGAAGCAGGCATTTTACGATACAGGTGCAGCAAAGCCGGTGAGGTTCGGTGATGCGGTCTGTATCCTGTGCGATGCGAAGAAGATATATGAGACCTGTGTGAAGCTGTTCTCCATTGAAGAGAATTGTGTGATTGACCGGGAAGAGATTCCCGAAGAGTGGTGGAAAGAGTAGGGGTGTAAAGATGAAGAAAAGAAATGTATGGAGGGTGATGGCTCTTAGTCTGCTGCTGGGATTGCTGGTTGGCCTTACCGGCTGTGGCGGAAACAAAGTAGAAGTGTTGCCGTTTGAGAATCTTGTACAGGAGAGTGCGGAAAAGATTAGCTTTACCTGTGATGGTGTGGAACGGTATTGTTTATTGGAGTTTCCGGAGCAGACGGAAGGAGCACCGCTGGTGCTTATGCTGCATGGACATGGAGAATCACCGGAGTCGTTCCGCGACATGTCGCATTTTGAAGAAAAAGCGAACGAGTCCGGCTACGGCGTGGTGTATGTAAGCGGTTCGGTTAATGTAGGTGACCCCGTAAAAATCAGCGGCTGGAATTCGGGAATCTATACGGAGGGAAACAGGGATGTAGAGTTCCTGGTTTCGTTGGCGCAGTATCTGCAGAAAACATATTCGTTTGATACAGAACGTACTTATGCAGCAGGATTCAGCAATGGTGCATTTATGATGCACCGTTTGGCAATGGAGGCTTCGGATACCTTTGCTGCAGTGGTCAGTGTAGCGGGAAAAATGCCGAAACAATTATGGGATGTCCGGAGCGAGAAGAATGATGTGAGCGTGCTTCAGATTACCGGAGCAAAAGATGAGGTGGTGCCAAAACACAGTGACGGAAGCGCAAAGTATGCAAAAGATCCGGCAATAGAAGATGTTATGGAGTATTGGGCTGAATCGAATGGTCTGAAGCTTACAGAGACTGTTGCAGTAGGGGAAAGAGGAGAGTTGACAAAGTACGATGGTAAGAAGGCAAAGGTATGGCATCTGTTTATCAAGGATGCGCGTCATTCGTGGTATACGGAGAAGATAAACAAGATTGATACGAATGAGGTGATTCTTGAGTTTTTTGAGGCATTAAAATAAATGGTGTTTAGGCAGGAAACTGCTAA
>JAZNXH010000024.1:0-2668 GCA_045593785.1 Lachnospiraceae bacterium | reverse complement strand
TTAGTGTAAAGCAGTGTTTTTTCTTTCAATGTTTCCCCTCCCCCATATCGTTTGTGCGATATTTTTGTAAATTAATTGTAACCTTATCAACAGTATATGGCAAATTAAGATTTCATTAATTGTCGCTTTTTCCAAGATAATATGCGCCGAGGAAACCGGCAAGCAGTGCAATCGGTGAGATTACCAGAATAAGCGCGGACGGAGCCGGTATCTTGAATGCAGTAAAGATGGAAACCGGAGAGGCAGCAACCAGTCCGAGGACCGCACAATAGGTGTAGACTTCAAAACGCGCCAGCAGGAAGGAAATCAGCTTTGCAATCGCAAAGATGCCAATCAGAACTCCGATGCCGAACGGTACGAGGATTGCACATTCCGCAAGTGCAGCCGGGATATCCAGAGCGAGCGCAGCGCGGACAAATGCCGTGATGGAAGACAGAATGGGTGCATAGAACCCAAGGGACATCAGAATCATGGAGCCGCTGACGCCCGGGATAACCATCGTGGCAGATGCAAGGATACCGACAAAGAAAAGTTTTATGATGGTGACAGCATCTGCAGTGAGTACAAGGTCGGTACGTTCTTCACCGGCAATGAACGGAAGCAGTACTAGCAATAAGAAGAAAACACAAAAAAGTACAACACCGAGGGCACCGATACGCTTGCCTTTGATGCGTTTGGCCAGTGCCGGAACTCCGCCGAGAATCAGGCCGATAAAGAGCAGGATGGTCGGAAGCGGGAAACGGGCAAATAAGAATTCAATGATAAAGGAAAGTCCTAAAAGACCGACAACCATGCCAATGCCGTACGGGAGTAAGGTGATGACACTTTTCTTGAAGTGACGGAACAGTCCGGTAACAGAGTTGATGATTTTATCATAGATTCCCATGGATACAGCGAGCGTTCCGCCACTGACTCCGGGAATAATATTGGCAACGCCGAGTGCGCAACCGCGCAGAATGTCAAAGATAAATTTCATGATTAATCCTGTTCCGGCAAGCCGAGGATGTCCGGACCTGCCTATGTAATGATACTTTATTTTATATAGAAAAAACTACAGACAGACAAGCGGGTAACTGCCAGTCTATCTGTAGTCAGTATAATACGAAATTATGGTTTTCGCAATCTATTTCATGGCACGCAGACAGCGTCTTCCAGATAATCCAGTTTGCTTACGGAAACTTCATAAGCAATGCGTTTTTCGGTCTCTGTCTCGCTGAGTTTTTTCTGGTATTCACGGCTCTGAATGCGTCCCCAGAGTTGAACGTGTCCTCCAACGGAAAAACTGTCGGCAAAACGGGCGTTGCGTCCCCAGCAGATGCAGGGGATGTAATCGGATTTGCCGTAGGGGCGGTTCACAGCAAGCAACACATCGGCGATTTCTCTGCCGAGTGGTGTTTTGCGGTATACCGGCTGTTTACAGACAAAGCCATCGAGAAAGATGCTGTTGGGCTTGGCGGAAACCGGTTCCTCGTCGGACAGAGTAATCTCCCGGGCAAATACGGAGAGCAGAAGCCGGTTCTTGTTTTCTACATGATAGTTGTAAGAGCGGAACTGTCCGTTGATTTCGGCAAATCGGCCAATGTGATCCTCGTGGATGTTCAAAAGACGCTCGGAAGCCATGACCGGAATGATGTCACATGATTCACTGAGCCGTCCAATGGACAAATCAAATAAATAGAAGCCTTCCCCAAATACTTCGTGGCTGAAGCGGAATGGGCTGATAATTTTGCCGCTTAAAGATACCTGGTTGTTTTCAATTGTCTTATCCATATATATATTCGTTTCCCCCTTCTGGTGTTACTTAAGAAAAACCGGTTTTTTTCATAGTATGCTGACACCACGTATTATAGGTGGGAATATTTAGAAAATCAAGAAAAAGCGATTGACACGATTTGACAGAAGGCGGGTGAAAAAGGAAGAAAAATGCAGCTGCGCCCGAGTATGAAAACGGGCAAAAATGGGAAAAAACTTGCATATCAGAAAAATTGTGATACAATACGAAACGGATTAATGGCAGAAAGGCATAAATTATGAAGAGAGAAGATGTAAGAAATATAGCGATTATTGCGCACGTTGACCATGGCAAGACAACACTCGTGGATGAACTTTTGAAACAGAGTGGTATTTTCCGTGCCAATCAGGTGGTGGAAGAACGTGTGATGGACTCGAATGACATCGAGCGTGAGCGTGGAATTACGATTCTGTCGAAGAATACGGCAGTATATTATAATGGAGTAAAGATAAACATTATTGATACCCCCGGGCATGCGGACTTCGGTGGTGAAGTAGAGCGTGTTTTGAAAATGGTAAACGGTGTTATCCTTGTAGTGGATGCATTCGAAGGTCCGATGCCGCAGACAAGATTTGTACTGCGTAAAGCCTTGGAACTTTCCCTGCCGGTTATTGTATGTATTAACAAGATTGACCGTCCGGAGGCGCGTCCGAAGGAAGTGATTGACGAGGTTCTGGAACTGTTCATGGATCTGGATGCAAAGTCGGAGGCCAAGCGGTCTTAGGAAGACAAGTTGCCCCCCCAACTCCTTGGCTCACAGAACGACATGGCTACGATCCGACTTCCCTGCCGGTTATTGTATGTATTAACAAGATTGACCGTCCGGAGGCGCGTCCGAAGGAAGTGATTGACGAGGTTCTGGAACTGTTCATGGAT
>JAZNXH010000023.1:0-4658 GCA_045593785.1 Lachnospiraceae bacterium | reverse complement strand
ATCTGTTAATTGTTTGACAGAAAATAAAAAAAGGTCTTTTCAGATGAAAGTTTTGTGATATAATGTAGTACGATGTGTTTTGATTTAAGTAACATATATGTGAAAGGATGGATAAAAACATGGCATTAGTATCAACCAAAGAAATGTTTGAGAAAGCTTACAAGGGCGGCTACGCTGTTGGTGCTTTCAACGTAAACAACATGGAAATCGTTCAGGGTATCACTGAGGCAGCTGCAGAGCTCAAGTCCCCGTTGATTCTTCAGGTTTCCGCAGGCGCAAGAAAGTATGCAAAGCACAACTTCCTTGTTAAGCTTGTTGAGGCAGCTCTTCTTGAGTGCGACCTTCCGATCGCTCTTCACCTTGATCATGGTGACAGCTTCGAGCTTTGTAAGTCCTGTATCGATGGCGGATTTACCTCCGTTATGATCGATGGTTCTCACCACAGCTTCGAAGATAACATCAAGTTAACCAAGCAGGTTGTTGATTATGCACACGCTCATGGCGTAACCGTAGAAGGTGAGCTTGGTCGTCTTGCAGGTATCGAAGATGCAGTTAACGTAAGCGCAGAAGATGCTTCTTACACCAGACCGGAAGAAGTTGAAGAGTTCGTAAGCAGAACCGGCGTTGACTCTCTTGCAATCGCAATCGGAACCAGCCACGGTGCATTCAAGTTCAAACCGGGTCAGAAGCCGCAGCTTCGTTTCGACATTCTCGAAGAAGTTGAGAAGAGACTCCCGAACTTCCCGATCGTTCTTCACGGTGCTTCCAGCGTTATTCCGAAGTACGTTGATATCATCAACGCTAACGGCGGACAGCTCGATGACGCTATCGGTATTCCGGAAGATATGCTTCGTCAGGCAGCTAAGATGGCTGTATGTAAGATCAACATCGACTCCGACCTTCGTCTTGCTATGACCGCTGGTATTCGTGAGTACATGAACGCTAACCCGAAGGCATTTGACCCGAGACAGTACCTGACTCCGGCACGTGCTTACAACAAGGAGCTCGTTTCCCACAAGATTACTGAGGTTCTTGGTAGTGACGGTAAGGCATTCTAATTGCCAATCGCATATTGAACTTTTTGCAGCCGGCAGAGTATTCTGCCGGCTGTTGCTATTTGCGCCAGATTGCATGGACGGGATACCAGTTGTTACTGCCCCGTTGCCTATACCTATAGTTACGGTGCCAGACACTGCGCGAACGGCTCAATCGCATGCGCCTGATTTGCGTTGCTTCGCAGTCCACTCGTAGGCAACCGCATACGCGGTACTCGGTCCTGTCTCGGGCAACGCGGCAGCATGCTCTTTCCCACGTTTGCTCGCAATGTCACCGTAATCTATATGTATAAGCAACTGGGCAATCATAAATTGAACCGTTCGCGCAGTGTAGAAATATAGTTATCCGAGGCGTTAGTTAACTGCATGCTGCATGTGCAATAGGATTTAGGCTTAGTACTTGTCAGTTTACAGTTCCTCTTGCGTGACATTACGAGTAGACGAGGGAACGAACGTGCTAGCTTCGCTGACCGAGCCGTCCACGCAGTCTGGCACGCAAGAGGAACTGTAAACCGATAAGTACGGAGGATTAAGTGGGCATATACAGCATGTGGCAATGTTGACAAACAAGCAGCGGACATCTATAATTTCAGATAGGTTTGCAAACATTGAAAGGCATGGTTGTATAGATGAACGGAGCGAGAATCGTAATCGAGACTTTGATTGAGCAGGGTGTTACGGATGTATTCGGATATCCCGGCGGTCAGGTTGTGGATTTATACGATGAATTATATAAAGCAAGTGACAGGATTCGTCATATATTGACGGCACACGAACAGGGGGCTGCGCATGCGGCGGACGGATATTCCCGCGTGACAGGTAAGGTGGGCATTGTTATGGCGACCTCCGGCCCGGGTGCGACGAATCTGGTAACGGGAATTGCGACGGCGATGCTGGATTCGATTCCGATGGTGGCGATTACGGGAAATGTACCGTCTCATATGATCGGAAAAGACAGTTTTCAGGAGGTCAATATAACCGGTATTACCATGCCGATTACGAAGCATAATTATTTTGTAACGGATGTCAGAGAAATTGCAGATACCATCCGTGAGGCATTCCAAATTGCAAAGTCCGGAAGACCGGGACCGGTGCTTGTCGATATTACGAAGGATGCACTGGTAGCTGAGTGTGAGTATGTGAAGGCGGATGTGGTTGCAGCGATTCCGCAGAAGCAGGTAGCAGATAATGAAATAGAGAAAGCAGTTGAGATTATCAATTCCGCAAAGCGGCCGTATATCTATATTGGTGGCGGTGCAGCGACTGCCGGGATGTCAGATGATATTATGGCGTTTGCGGAGAAGATAGACGGTTATGTAGGGTGTTCGCTGATGGGATTATCAACGCTTGCCAATTCCTATCCGAGATTCTTAGGTATGCAGGGTATGCACGGAAGATATGCGTCCTCTATGGCAAATGAAGCTGCGGATGTGATTATCGGCATCGGCGTGCGCTTCAGTGACCGTGCAACCGGAGCGGTGGAACGTTATGCAAAGCATGCCCGGATTGTCCAGCTGGATGGAGATTTGTCGGAGATTAATAAAAATGTCATTGTGGACGTTGGACTGGTAGGAGATATTGTTTCTTCATTAAAGAGAATTTTGGAACGTTGCAATGAGCAGAAACATCCGGAATGGGCGAAGCAGGTAGCAGAATTCCGTGAGGTGGGCAGACAGATTTGTGAAACGGTAGAAGCAAAAGCCGGCACAGCGCTTACACAGAAAAAGATTTTTGATGTCATTAATGAATTAAAGGATAACAATACCATCATTGCGACCGACGTTGGCCAGCATCAGATGTGGACGGCACAGCATGTACGTTTTGAACGGACAAGACGGTTTGCTTCGAGTGGCGGACTTGGTACGATGGGATATGGTCTCGGTGCTGCCATCGGTGCACACATTGCTGAGGGAGAGCGGGTTGTACTGATTACCGGTGATGGTAGTTTTGGTATGAATCTGAATGAGCTCGCGACCGCGGTAAGTTATCAGATTCCGGTGGTTATTGTGTTGATGAACAACGGCGTTCTCGGCATGGTACGCCAGTGGCAGAAACTGTTCTTTGAACAGCGGTATTCTGCTACGGTTCTGAACCGTAAGACGGATTTTGTTAAGGTTGCAGAAGGATTTGGTGCCGTGGGATGCCGCGCAGAGACTCCGGAGGAGTTCCGCAAGGCATTTGAAGAAGCGATGCAGTATGACGGTCCGTTTGTCATCGATACGAAGATTGATATGGATGAGCCGGTACTTCCGATGCTGCCGCCCGGAGGGTCAATCCGGGATATCATTACGGATGTGGAAACAGAGTAAAGAGTTGCTTGTGGTATAGAGCGGTCGGTATTGCTGCGAAAACGATTTTGAAATGGAGATAAAATATGCGATCAGTGATTGCGGTATTTGTTGATAATAAGTACGGTGTGCTTGCGCGTGTTACCAGTCTTTTCATGCGAAAGGGATTCAATATTGATACCCTGACAGTAGGTGAGACCGATAATCCGGCGTATTCGCGTATTACGATTACGCTGAACGGAGACGAGTATGCCAGAGAGCAGCTGATGAATCAGCTTAATAAACTTCACAACGTGCGAAAGGTGAAGTACCTCGGTGACGGAAGTTCCGTGGAACGCGAGATTATGCTCGTAAAGGTGAAGAATACACCGGAGAACCGTGTTGAGGTGGAAGCGGCAGAGAAGATCTATAAGACGAAGATTGTGGATTATACTACCGATGCCATGTGCATCGAAGTGACCGGAGAGCCGAACAAAATTACGGCATTCATTGAACTGATGAAGCCGCTCGGAATCATTGAGCTTTGCCGTACCGGTGTCGTGGCACTGGAACGCGGCAGCAGTATGCTGGAACAGTAGAAATTATGTTGTAGTGCGAAATAACGTGATAATAGAACACCGTACGGTAAAGCGAAATCGTACGGTGTTTTTATATTTGAATTTTAGGTGAACGCACTTGACGATTGAGCTTGAATCTACTATCATGGTAAAGAGTGGGTTCATATATGGTTGACACAGAAACAGAACCGATTTTTGGGAGTAAACAAATGAAAAAAACTACGATTTTATTAACGATATTAACGATTACCCTGTTGTTCCTTACCGCGTGTACACAGCAGGGAAACGTGCAGGCAGAGAGTGAGGGAGCCATGGTTACGCAGGCGACATTGACTCCGACAGCGGTTCCGACCGCAACATTGACGCCGAGTCCGAGTCCGACGCCAACCCCGACCAACACCCCGACTCCGACACCAAGTCCGACCCCGACGCCGAAGGTGGTGACGCTTCTGACAGCGGGGGATGCACTGTTACATCAGACGGTAATCAATTCGGGTATCAAGGCAGACGGTACGATTAACTACGATCATTTCTTCCGTTTCTTAGCGGATGATATAGAGAGTGCTGACATTGCAGTCATCAATCAGGAGACCGTACTTGGCGGAACCAATTACCCATATGCCGGTTATCCGAAGTTCAACTCTCCGCTTGCCATCGGCGATGCAGAGCGCAAGGTTGGCTTTGATGTCATCCTGCATGCGAATAATCACATCACTGACTATGGTATCGAAGGACTCCTGCTGACGCTGGATTACTGG
>JAZNXH010000022.1:0-3322 GCA_045593785.1 Lachnospiraceae bacterium | reverse complement strand
ACGGCTATGCGATGAGCGTATTTCTGACCGACCGTTTTCTTGTAGCAGATGTCATCGGAAAAACAATGATACTCCATGACCGTCCCGATGATTTCAAATCACAACCGGCAGGAGATGCAGGAGAGAAGATTGCTTGCGGTGTGATCCGGACTGTTTAACAGAAAAAACATGTTGACGTAACAACAAAAACGTTGTAATGTGTAAGTGTGAGGATATTCCATAATGAGAGGAGATAATTTATGAGCTTTTATGAAGATATGGAGAAGTCTTTATTGGAAGCAATTGAAATTGAAAAAGGAAATATACCTGTAAAAAAAAGAGAAGGTATGCCTGCAGACACTTACTATATTTCAGATTGTGATAAAGCTTTGATTGATGAGTTGGTACGGATACGTAAAATGAAAAACGTTTCGCAGAGTCAGTTGGCAGAATTGACCGGAAGCAAGCAACAGGCTATCTCAAGAACGGAAAATAAAGAACATAGTCCATCACTTAAACTGTTTTGTACACTTGCTAACGCATTAGGATATGAACTGCACTTAGTAGAAAAAGAGAAATAATGGAGGCACCTATGACAATCCGAAGAGCAAAAAATACCGATATCGACGGCTTAAACCGCCTGTTACTGCAGGTCTGCCTTGTCCATCACAACGGACGTCCTGACCTGTTCAAATACGGCGCAAAAAAATACACGGATGAAGAACTGACCGCTATCATCCATGATGATAAGACCCCAATCTTTGTCGCAGTAGACGAAGAGGACAATATGCTGGGCTATGCCTTCTGCATCTTCCAACAGCACATCGGACATAACATCCTGAACGACGTAAAAACACTCTACATCGATGACCTCTGTGTCGACGAGACCTGTCGTGGACAACACGTCGGCTCGGCTCTCTATCAACACGTTCTTGCCTTTGCAAAAGAGCAAGGCTGTTACAACGTTACTTTGAACGTCTGGAGCTGCAACGAATCCGCGATGCGCTTCTACGAAGCGATGGGACTCGTCCCGCAGAAAGTCGGAATGGAAACTATCTTATAACTAGAAAGAGCATCGCGATTTATCGTCGTGATGCTCTTGTTTTTTGCTTCGAGAAGACGGAAGCACTGTGAAGTATATTTGTGTTATCAACTACAGTGTCGAGGAAGGATAAGCTTTATATTATTGCAATCCGTGACTGTGGAGCAACGTCGCCCCTTATATCGTGACGAACTTGTGAGTCAGGATATTAGTGGCGCTACGTTGCGACCAAGTGAGAACGCGTCACGGATGCAAAATATAAAGATTATCTGACCGACAACGAAGTGAAACACGCTGTGAATTGTCAATGCTGACGTCTTCGAAAATAATTACAGCATCAGACGATAAATCGCCTCAACATCTTTCTGTCCGAGTGCAACGAATCCTCCGATACTTCCTCCACGACCATTGCCGTAGCAAGCAGTATGTGCCATCTGCTCGATGTCCTCTTCCTTAGCGCCGAGTTCTGCAAAATTACCCGGCATACCGATGGACTTGAAGAATGCTTTGAGTGCTGCGATACCTGCCTTAGCAGTGCGTTCCGGATGCTCAAAATCCATCTGGCAGCCCCATACGCGGGTAGCAAGCTGTGCGAAACGCATTACGTTATGGTTCATGGTGTAAGTCATCCAAGCCGGGAAGGTTACTGCAAGACCGGCACCGTGTGCACAGTCGTAGGTAGCGGAGAGCTCATGCTCGATGTTATGGCTTGCCCAGTCCTGACCTCTGCCGACACCACAACAGTTGTTGTGTGCCATCATACCGGCCCACATGATGTTAGCGCGTGCTTCATAGTTGTTCGGGTCAGCGATTACCTTCGGAGCTTCGTTGATCATGGTAAGAAGAAGCCCTTCAATCAGACGGTCGGTTACCTCTACATCCGGAGTGTTAGTGAAATAACGCTCAAACAGATGTGCCATAATGTCAGCAACACCGGCTGCTGTCTGGTAAGGCGGAAGGGTCTGTGTGAGTGCAGGGTTTAGAATGGAGAACTTCGGACGGTATGCTTCACCGGAAGCTCCACGCTTGAACATACCTTCTTCTTTTGTAATAACGGAGTCCGGGCTACCTTCACTGCCTGCTGCAGCGATGGTAAGAACGGTACCGATGGGAAGAGCTTCGGTTACCGGCTTGCCCATATAGAAATCCCAGAAGTCACCGTCATAGAGTGTACCTGCCGCAATCGCCTTTGCAGAGTCAATGGTGCTTCCGCCGCCGACTGCAAGTACAAAGTCAACTTTTTCTTTTCTGCATAAATCAATTCCTTCGTATACCAGGCCACTTCTCGGATTCGGCATAACACCGCCGAGTTCTACGTAGCCAATGCCTTCGGCGTCTAAGGATTTCTTCACACGGTCAAGCAGACCGGAGCGAACGACGCTGCCACCGCCGTAATGAATCAATACCTTGGAACCGCCAAAGCGCTTTACGTATTTTCCTGTGTTATTTTCCTGATCTTTTCCGAATACAAAGTATGTCGGACTCCAAAACGTAAAATTCTCCATGTGTTTTTCCTACCTTTCATGATATAAATGCTCGAAAATATGCAACAAAACACGACTTATACCGAATAATTACCGCTTTTTGTGTGATTTTGACGAAAAGACAACAGCAAAACTGAAAAAATCCGTCACGACAAAAATTCAGAAGCCGTTAGTGAAACAGTATAACATATGGGGTTCCGATTGTATTTGGGTTAACTTATCTTTCGGAATAAAATAATACATAAGAAAAGGAGAGAAGGTAGTGGGACAGTTGGATGAAGACCTGGTGAGGCGCCGGGAGCATGAGTTGTGGGCAGCTGCACAACGTAAGGATTTGGAGGTGTTTCGAAGATATTTTTCACCCGACATAACCGTGTTCTGCAACAATTATCATTGCTCCGGCGAAGAATATCTGATGGCGCTTCCGGGTTATGACATGATTGGATATACGATTGAACAGTATGAAACTGTTTTGGCAAATGAGGAGAGGATACAAAATACTTATCTGGTTCATTTGAATATGCTGGGGAGTAAGGAAATGGGCACCTGCCACATAACATCTACCTGGATGCGGCAGGAAAACGAGTGGAAAATTATATTTCACATGGGAACATTAACATATTAAGGAAATATTATGAAAATAGCTTTTGTTTTGCCGGAATGTGTGATATAATGTTTCATTACACAGAATAGGGAACAGGTTACAGAAAGTTCCCATAAGCGTTGCGTAAGATGCAGCAGAATGTGAGGCAGAATGAAAGCTATTTTAATTCTTGCAATTGGCATTGCTCTTGTGTTAATTGGCTACTACATATAT
>JAZNXH010000021.1:0-2657 GCA_045593785.1 Lachnospiraceae bacterium | reverse complement strand
GTATCATCGGAATAGCAGGACAGCTTATGGATGTGCTCTTCATAGCCACACAAATATGTAATTTCGTAGCATTCCTCGGTATGAATATGCTCTGCGGGTTCCTCAGTAGTCCCCGTTGTTTCGTCAGGAATGACTTCTTCTGCAGCATAGCAGCCATCACCGTGTTTGTGTTCGCCGCTGCAGAGCTGGGTCGTGATCACCTCATAGCAACTGTCCTCATGTTCATGGCCGTCCGTACAAACAAGAACCTGTTCCTCAGTAAAACATCCGTCTCCATGTTCATGTTCTGTGAGAGCACACACTAACTTTTCTGCGGCAACATCCATGTCAACCACAGGTTGGGTATCATCGGAGTTGTTATAGACTGGATCGGAAAAACCACAAATCAAGTTTTTTTCCATCAAGCATTCC
This sequence comes from Lachnospiraceae bacterium, assembly GCA_045593785.1. GTDB lineage: Bacteria > Bacillota > Clostridia > Lachnospirales > Lachnospiraceae > SZUA-448. The sequence continues at coordinate 2,246 of JAZNXH010000021.1, read as the reverse complement.
TCTGAATGCTGATGTTCTTCCTGCCCACAAAAAGCTTCATTTGCCATGGTGATACCAGTCAGGCGGAGGTTCCAGGAAACGCCGATTGCAACAAACAAGGACAGTACGAACAAAACGGATGCCATGCGCTGCCGACGACGCTTTTCAATATGAAATTGTGATAAGCATCGTTCAACGATTCGCATTATCCTTGCATCCTCCTTCTTAAACTAATTGATAAACCCCAAACTATCGAATGGCCAGACTCGCAGGAACACTTTTCCGACAATCTGGTCTTTTTCTACGCAACCTATCATTGTATTGCGAGAATCTATAGAGCTTTCCCTCATATCTCCTAACAGAAAGTATTTCTCCTGGGGGACTTGATAAGGGAACTCCAAATCACACTCGCCTAAAGCAATTTGCTCAACATAAGGTTCTTCCAACCGCTCGCCATTCAAATATACCGTTCCATCGGTATCTATTTCAATCCAGTCACCAGGAATGCCAATCACGCGTTTGATAAGCAGTTTGTTATTCCAGGCAAAGGCACAAAGCTCTCCTCGATCAAACTCAGTAGTATTTGTCAGCAGAACGATGTCACCGTTTTTCAAAGTCGGTTCCATGCTTGTACCTTCGATTTGAAGAACAGGAAGAACAAGCGTAGCAATCAACACAGCAACAGCGGCAACAATCGTCAACACATAGACAGTACCACCCAAGGCTTTGTTATATGCTTTTTGTCTGCGGTATCGCTTTCGTTCAGTTTCAACCTGTTGTTTGGTTGGTAAAGAACTGATTTCTCTTCTGCCATGCTTCATGTTCTTCCCTCGGTTACTCTATATCTTTAAAAAGCTCTCTACATTCTCTTAGAATTGCATCCACACTAAGATCCGAAGGTTTGCACGGTGTCACCGAAGCATTTTTCTTCGTTCTTTGCGTATCATCAATAATCAAAGAAACCTCGTCTTTTGCTTTTTGAATTATCTGCCGTGCTTCTTCCTGCGCAGCTAAAATAATTTGTTGCCGTTCTTTCTCGGCAGTTTCTCGGACTATTTGAATTTCAGATAAATACTGCGCCGCAGCATTTTGAGCAGATCGAAACACGTCATTTAGTTCCAATGCCGCCTCCGCAATATTACCAGCGTTCTCCATCCGAATTCTTTTGCTGCGCAGTTCTTCTTCTAAGCGTCTGTTTTTATCGGTCAGTTCTTCTTCTCGGGTCTGAAGCTGGTAAATGATTTCAATCAGCTGGGAGCGACTAAGTCGTTTGACTTCCTTATCCGTCATTTTGAAAACTCCTTCCAAGCGTTTTAATCAATTCCAGCATCGCACTGCAAAAAGCACATTGTCCTATCAATATCAATCATGATCTCTACACTATCTATATGGCTGTAACATCATTAAATCGCTCCACCAACTGCATAGGATATACGCCAAGTTCTCTTATCATCTGAGAAGTGTTTTCAACGGTATCATAGAAGAAGATTAGCGACAAATAGGTGCTCCAAGACATCGTTCTTTTTCTATTTTCAATTGCATAATATGTCTGTCTTGATGTGCCGATGATGTTCGCAAGGTCTTCTTGGGAGATATCTGCATGTGCCCGTAGTGCGGCGAGCTTTGAGGTTAGATTATGAATATACTCATCTTTTTGGGCCTGCGTGAGTTCCCAACACTTTTTATTTCGGATTATCAAATGCTGACCTCCTCTAATCAATTTGCGCGCTATTGTCGGGTTTCGTGAAGTATCTAACTTCACGATTCATGATCCGGCAAAACTCGATTATTCTATTTTACAAATCGTTGTCAAATTTGTCAATATGACGTGCCATTAATGCAGAAAAATAGGCTAAATTCTTCTGCTGAAAACAGTGGAAAGAAGAAAGCTGCGGAACAGATTTTAATTTCTACTCACAACGCCGCAATCAAAGATAATTTAAGAGGAGGATCAACATCATACGTCCAGAAGGGGGAAAACATGTATCGGAGAAAAGACGGTCGTTGGGAAGGTCTCTTCATTAAAGAATATCACGCTGACGGCAAAGCCGAATACGGGTACGGAAAAACATATTCGGAAGTCAAGCAAATGCTATCGCGTTTCTAAACGATATGTATATTCTACGTAAAAGGCCCCTCAGAAAATTTTGTGTAAGCGTTATTCGACAAAATCAAGAATATCACGTTATCAATGTGCATGCTGAGGGCTTATTCCCCTTGGTTACATCTCTCCCGGAAGGTTGGGACGGTATGCGCGCCGGTACGGC
>JAZNXH010000020.1:0-3470 GCA_045593785.1 Lachnospiraceae bacterium | reverse complement strand
GTCAGAAGGTCCAGACCCTGTATGATGTAGGCCTTGGCTATGTCAAATTAGGCCAGCCGTCCACACAGTTATCCGGTGGTGAGGCACAGCGAATTAAGCTTGCAACTGAACTTAGTAAGCGTTCTACCGGTAAGACGATTTATATTTTGGATGAGCCGACGACGGGACTTCATTTTGCGGATGTGGAGAAGCTGATTGAGATTCTGCATAAGCTTAAAGATGCCGGTAATACGGTCGTTGTTATTGAGCATAATCTGGATGTGATTAAGACGGCAGATTATATTATCGATATGGGACCGGAAGGCGGTGACAGGGGCGGTACCGTGATTGCACAGGGAACGCCGGAAGAGGTGGCGAAGTGTAAAAAGTCCTACACCGGTCACTATATTGGGAAAATGTTAAGCAGGGGTTAAGAAATCAGGCAAAGAAGCCGATAATAATTATACAACGCACGGAGGCAGATTGGAGTGAACGGATTCCAGTTGTTTTTCGTGCGTTTCTTTTTATTGTATTTAAATGGCGAAAACTCTTTTATTAAGTTTTTCGAAACCCCTTTTAAAACGCTGAAAAATCATTTATAATAAATTGATTTATCATGCGATGATTATCCGAATTTTTCAAAATAAATATTAGGATTACAATAATTAATCTGAGAAAGGGGTATATAGAATGCAGTGTACAGACATTGGAATTGACTTGGGAACAGCCAGTATTTTGGTTTACATCAGAGGAAGAGGCGTTGTGCTCAAAGAGCCGTCAGTAGTGGCTTTTGACCGCGATACAAATAAGATTAAAGCAATTGGTGAGGAAGCACGTTTGATGCTTGGTAGAACACCGGGTAACATCGTGGCGGTAAGACCTTTGCGCCAGGGTGTTATTTCCGATTACACCGTTACTGAGAAAATGATGAAATATTTCATCCAGAAAGCAATCGGCCGCAGAAGTCTTCGTAAACCTAAGATTGCGGTTTGTGTACCGAGTGGTGTTACGGAAGTTGAGAAGAAAGCGGTAGAAGATGCTACTTACCAGGCAGGAGCCAGAGAAGTAGTAATTATCGAAGAACCGATCGCAGCAGCTATCGGAGCCGGAATCGATATCTCTAAGCCATGCGGCAACATGATCGTAGATATCGGCGGTGGTACAACGGATATTGCCGTTATTTCACTCGGTGGTACTGTAGTAAGTGCATCTGTTAAAGTGGCAGGCGATGATTTTGACGAAGCAATTGTCCGTTACATGAGAAAGAAACATAACCTTCTGATTGGTGAAAGAACCGCAGAAGATATTAAGATTAAGATTGGTTCCGCATATAAGAGACCGGAACCGGATTATATGGACGTTAGAGGACGTAACCTGGTAACAGGTCTTCCGCGTACCGTAAAGGTTTCTTCTGAAGATACGGAAGAAGCATTAAGAGATATTACCTCACAGATTGTGGAAGCCATCCACAGCGTACTTGAGAAAACTCCGCCTGAACTTGCGGCAGATATCGCAGACAGAGGTATTGTCCTTACCGGTGGCGGCAGTCTTCTTCGCGGATTGGAAGACTTAATCTGTGCCAAGACGGGAATCAACATTATGACAGCAGAAGAACCGATGACAGCCGTAGCGATTGGTACAGGTAAGTATGTAGAATTCTCCGCAGGTTACAGAGACGAGAACATTTAATTTTTTGAGGTACGAGTATGGTAAAAGGACTGTATGCGGCTTATACCGGCATGATCAACGAGCAGAACAGAATGGACGTATTGACCAACAACCTTGCGAATGCAGCCACAACGGGCTACAAGAAGGAAGGTGCTACCAGTCAGGCATTTAATGATGTTCTTGCGTATAAGATTAAGGATACATCCGAATATGTCAATCTTGCCAAGAGAATCGGCACAATGAATCTTGGTGTAAAGATTGGTGAGAATTATACGGATTATTCCCAGGGTGCTTTCCGTGTAACGGAGAACACATTTGATCTTGCGATTTCCGGTTCCGGCTTTTTTACGGTTGAGTTTACCAACAAAGCAGGAGTGACAAGTACCAAATATACAAGAGACGGTAGTTTTACCTTAACAAGGGAAGGATACCTTGTTACAAAAGACGGAGATTACGTGCTTAGTAATACCGGCAACCGGATACGATTGGATCCGACACAGGAAGCGGATATCGATTCTTCCGGAAGAATTTCCCAAAATGGAGTTGCAGTTGCTACAGTCGGTCTGACCGACTTTGAAGATTATAATTATCTGGAGCATTATGGTGAGAATTATTATCAGCCTGTAGAAGGGTTTGAGACCAAGCCGGCGGATGCACTTATCCGTTCCGGTTATCTGGAAGCATCCAATGTGCAGGCAGTATCGGAGATGGTGGAGATGATTTCTGTTTCCAGACAGTATGAATCCAACCAGAAAATGATTCAGACCATTGATTCTACATTAGAAATTGCAGCAAACAGATTAGGAAAGGTATAAGGTGATTTCGTATGGTAAGATCTCTTTGGACAGCAGCAACCGGAATGATTGCGCAGCAGACAAATGTTGATACGATTGCCAATAACCTGGCAAATGTTAATACAAACGGATATAAAGCGGAGACTGCAGAATTTAAGTCCCTGCTTTACCAGAATATGCAGACTAAGACAACCACAGCCAATGGTGCTCAGAAGCCAATCAGTGCACAGGTAGGACTTGGTGTACGTAATGCGGCTATTACATCTGTTTTTAAACAGGGTCCATTACTTGCATCTGACAGCGATACGGCATTTGCAATTGAAGGAAAAGGTTTCTTTGCAGTACGCGGGGAGGACGGCGAGACTTACTACACACGTAACGGTAATTTCGGATTCAGTCTTGGAACCAATGGCGGACTGGTACTTTCCAATACAGACGGCCTTCCGGTCTTATCCTCTACGGGAGCACCGATTGTACTCGGTTCTGAATATGTAGCAAGTAAGATTACGGTAACGGCAGATGGACAGCTCTGCTATCCGGATGAGACCAATAATCCGCAGCCGATTGGTATTACGGTAGGTGTTTACCAGTTTTCCAATCCGGCAGGTCTTGAGAAGCAGGGTGATACTTTATACGGGGTTACCGATGCCAGCGGTGCAGCACTTAATGAAGCAACTAATGCAAACCTTGACAGAAGCCGCGTAGTACAGGGATATCTGGAAGGTTCAGGTGTTCAGGTAGCAACTGAAATGGTGAATATGATTGTGGCACAGAGAGCATACGAAATGAACTCCAAAGCCATTACTACATCCGATGAAATGATGCAGATTGCAAATAACCTCAAGAGATAGTAGGAATGCTTGAATAAGTAACCGGTGTTTTGCAATTTGATTTGCGAATGAGGAAATGATATGAGCAGCATTGATTTGACAGGACTAAGTTCTTATTATACTGATATAATGGCGACGCAGGCTCAGACGGCACAGTCCCAGAAGTTACAGCAGACGATTGCGGGAGATTACACCAAAG
>JAZNXH010000019.1:0-16127 GCA_045593785.1 Lachnospiraceae bacterium | reverse complement strand
CTCGCCGTCATAACGGATTTCCCGTCCACATAATGCGGCAGTACACACGCATCTTCCATATTCATTATTATGCATACTGCCACGGTTAAAATTTCCGTTGCCACTGCCTCCGTTGCCGCCATTGCCGCCAAATGCACCATTACCACCCTGCGCGCCACTACCTGCAGCGGTACCTGTATTCGCATCCGCAGTAAAATGTACATCGCTTGTGTCATAGGTATTAGTCTGCGGATTATAGGTATAAGTTGTCTGGTTCGCAGTATTCTGTGCATTGTACGTTCCATTATTCACATACGGATTACCGTTGTTTCCGGGTGCTCCGTTTCCATACTGCTGCGTATTGCTTTGATTCTGACAATCGTTCTTCTTGATTCTACGGATTTTGCCATCGCCGATGATCATTCCAAGACCAACCGCTACCAGAACACCTGCCAGAAGTGTCGGTGCAAACATTGACCACGGCACCCAGTCGCGGGCACAACAAAGAAGTAAAACACCAAGGCAAAGACCAATCAGACTGCCGGTCCGGCTACCACCGTCGCCATTGATCAGACCAACCAGACACGGTACGATGATAAACACCGTCCACCAGCCGTCAAAACTGAAACTGAACAAACCGAACGATCTTCCCACGATCACAAGACCAACGAGAATCAGAAGTGCACCTACTAAAATTGCTGAAGAATTCCGTTTCATAAACTACCTTCTTTCTATTCTTAAACTTATCTCTCTTTCTGTTTTGTTATCCTTACCAACCGATTCCAAGGTCGACTGCTTCGAACCAATCTTGATATGGATTTATCAACTACCCATATGATAACCGCAACCCCGCAGAAAAGCAAGTTAGAATAAGATTAGAAAAATTAGCCCATTTCTTAGAAACCCATCTGCTCGACAACAAATGTAAAACAGCTGCCGCAATGCGACAGCCGTTCATCTCTTAGATATTTCCTAATGTAGCCACCATAATCGCTTTGATGGTATGCATACGGTTCTCCGCCTCGTCGAAGATAACTTCTGCATGCTTCTCGAACAATTCTGCGGTTACCTCGTTGCCCTTTACTGCCGGGAGACAGTGGAGCAAAATTGAACTGTCCTTTCCGGTCTTGGCCATCAGTGCATCATTTACCTGATACGGAGTCAAGAGCTTAATACGCTCTGCAGCAAGTGCTTCCTCACCCATCGAGCACCATACATCCGTGTAAAGTGCATCCGCGCCTTCTACCACTGCCACATCATCCGAGATGGTAATCGTAGAACCGGATTCCTTCGCATACGCTTCGCAAAGCGTAACCAGTTCCTCTGCCGGCCACAGGCTCTTCGGTGCAAGGATGGCAAAATCAACACCCATCTTTGCCGAACCAATCATCAAACTGTTTGCCATGTTGTTACGTCCGTCACCGACAAACACAAGCTTTAATCCTTTGAGCTGACCAAATTGTTCCTTTAATGTAAGGAAATCCGCCAGAATCTGCGTCGGATGATATTCATCGGTCAGACCGTTCCATACCGGAACGCCGCTGTACTTTGCAAGCTTCTCAACCGTCTCCTGCTTGAAACCGCGGAACTCAATACCGTCAAACATTCTGCCGAGCACACGCGCGGTGTCTTCAACACTCTCCTTGTGTCCGAGCTGAATCTCGTTGTTGCTTAAGTATTCCGGATGTCCGCCTTCATCTACGCAACCGATGGTGAAAGAACAACGGGTACGGGTAGACGGCTTCTCAAAAATCAATGCAATATTCTTGCCCTTCAGACTGGTTCCGAGAATACCCTGTTTCTTCTTTGCCTTCAGCTCTGCTGCCAGATCAAGAAGATATCCAATCTCCTCCGGGGTAAAATCCTTCAATGTCAAAAACGATCTTCCTTTTAAATTCATAGTGTCCTCCGCTCCGAAATGCATCCATATCGAAATAACATCCTACGTAAAAGTCCCGTATTCTTTTTCGATGCACTTCATAAAATATAATACAACCTGCATATTTGACTACTTATGCAGATTGAAACAGTTCGTTCGCTATATTTGCATATATATGAGTTTGTTGTGTTTATTTATGCACATTATACACATGCTATGCAGACTTGTCAAGCAAATCTATAAAAAGAATATTATAAATATACCCGTTTCTCCATGTATTGTCAATCAAAAAAAGGGAAAGCTATATACAAGTCTTTTATCAAATATTTATTCAGAACGGATTCTATTATGAAAAAATCATTCCGCCGCAGACGGCATACTTCCAATTGGCTTTACGCCATCCTCGCATGTTCTATCCTGTTGATTACTTTATGCATTATTTCACTGATTCCTTCCGTAATCAATAGCGAAGAACATCCGGAGCAGTCTGATCCGGTCATTCCCTCCGGTACCTCGATTCCCACTCCAACCACATATGTGACACCGGTTCCTGCCCATATCCGCATTACAATTAACCCGGATAAATTATCCCTGCTCTTAGACACGGATTTCACCGGATCTCCTTCACCGCAAAATCCTGTTCCGTTACGAGAACAACTACAGGAACTTGCACTTGCGCAGGAACAACTCCTTGCAGAGCGTGAAGAATTCCAACGTCTTTATGAGGAAGCAATTGAGAATCTCGCTACAGATGAGAATGATTATCTGACACAGCAGGAGAACCTGCAGACAGAATTAGAAGAGACAAAACAGCTGCTGGAAGATGCGAATACCGCTCTTAGTGAATATTCCGGACAGATGCAGGAACTGACCCTCGCCGGTGAAACACTGGCACAAGAAGAAGCCGAACTGCAGGAAATAGAAGACCAGCTCCGGCTTCTGCACGATGACATTGTACATGCCCGTGAATTACTTACTTCAGAGCGTAACGAATTGGAAACCGGAATTCAGAATATCAAGAATAACCCGAACCTGTCCTCGGCCGGCAAAGAGACGGCTCTCGTCCCACTCTATGCCGCGCTGGAACAGTTGCTGGTCCGCGAAGCCGGGCTGGAGCACTCGGAAGCAGATTATGCAGAGCGAAGTGAAACCCTTCTGGCACAAAAAGAAAATCTTGCAACACGTCTTGCAAACCATAAGGCGGCTCAGGCTGAGTTGGACAGATTAACCGCTCCACTCACGAAGGCGCAACAGGAACACACAGCTTCCATCCAAAGTCTGGAATCCCGGATTCATGCTATTACAATCGAATTGGACCGAATCCGGACCGAGAAATCTGCATTTGACCGGGAATATCAGGACAAACTGGCAACACTGGATGCCGAGGCCGAACGACTCGAGCAGGAAAAGCTCGCATTGCAGGAACAGTCGTCAGCCCCTGAAGCACCCCCGGATACCAATGCAGAGCAATCTGCTTTGGAACAAAGCATTTTAGAACAACGCACGCTGGAACGTATCTTTCTCTTTTTACAAGACATCTCACTTATGGAAGACAGCAATCTTTCCTCCGATATCCTTCTGACAGATATCGCGGATATTACAATAACAACGCCTTGACGGTTTCTCACCATCAAGGCGTTGTTTTACTTTCACTATTCAACCTTTTTTCTGACACATCACAATCGCACCGATTACCAGCAACAGTCCGATGACCCCGGTTATAGTCAATTGCTCCTGAAATGCCAATACACCCACCAGCGTCGCCACTGCAGGCTCTACTGATGCAATCACTGCCGCCTTTCCGTTCTCCACATACTTCAAACCGAAATTATAGAATATGTACGGCAGCACGGTTGTCACCAGACCGCACAGCAAGGTAAAAAAGACCATCTGCCAACCGGAGAACACAACCGTCCCAATCCTTGACAAATCTACTAACGGTATGCAGCCAATCATTGTGAAAATAAAGGTATAGAATATAATCGTAAAGCTGTGATATCCCCGTTCCAATGCAAAGCGGCAGAAAATGGAATACAGCGCATATCCAAGTCCCGACCCCAGTCCGATCAGAATCCCGGCACCGCTAAGAACTGCACCACTTCCGATTACACCGGTTACCAGAATACAACCGACAAAGGTGAGCACCACGGACCACAACTTTACTTTCGTTAACTTCTCCTTGAAAAACAACCTCGACAACAGCATAACAATTGCCGGTGCCGTATAGAGAAGTACTGCTGCCACAGACAACGACGTCAATGTCATTGCCTTAAAATAGCACAGGTTGAAGAACAACATGCTCAACACGCCATTCCCTGCAAAACACCAGAGATCTTTCAGACGAATCTTCAATAATTCTCTGTGTGTACACAGGAGAAACACAAACATACATAACACAGTAACCATCGCGCGGATTGCGACGATGTCCAATGAACCAATTCCTTTATCACTATACTGTCGTACAAAGAGTCCCGTGGTACCCCACAGGACTCCCGACGCCAGAATCAAATACGGCGCTGCTTTTTTCATACGTCTTCCCTCTAAATCATTCGTCTTCCAAACTCTATTTGAGAAGCACCTTTTCTTCTGTTTCACTATGAATCTTCTCATACACGCTGTCAAATACTTCCCGGTTGCCCGCCTGCTCATAGACATTCGTTGCAAGCTCCTGCAAGCGTTCTGCAGTAACAGCATCTTCTTTTTTATATACCTTCTGTTCGCAAAATGCAACCAGATACTCCGCATCCAGTCGGGTAAATGCATGTCCCACCGCATGGATATGTGTTGTCAGATGGTCACCAAGACCAAGGCGCTCAAATATCTTCTTTGTTTCAAGATAACAAGCATAGGTACCTGCTGCATTCACCCAGTCTCCACCAACCACTTCCGTGGTGATGTATAGATAGCGTCCCTCCCCGGAGGACAACGCCGCCAACAGATGCTGGTCAAGCGGAAAATCCGTCACATCGGAAAACTTCCTGTAATTATCTATGACCCAGCCGCCCATGGAATCATGTCCAAGATGAGTAAAAGACTGATTCGTCGTTACTGTTACCATCTTCCCTGCTTCGGTCTGATAGCCCTCATAGGAAGCCGTACCTTCCGCTTCCGCTTGAAAATCAATGAATTCGTCCTTCCGAAGCGGACTGTAATCGAAGATCAGCCCTTCGCTGTTATAACGGAACGCCACCACACCTCCGGCACCCGAGCTTGACGGTGCCGTCACGGTAATCCGAGGGTCAAACGCTCCCGCCACTGCCGTTGCCTTGCCATTCCGCGATACACCGTTTACGATAACCCCCTTAGGGTCCAGCTTCAACTTCTCGGCCAATACAGGCATCGACAGAACATCAATAATCTTGCTTACGCCCCATGCCCATGCCATCAGTACACCGGTCTGCTCCTCAGCTTTCTTTCCGTACGGATACAATTCATAAAACGCTCCCAGATGCTTGTCATCATCCGATGCCACTTCACTTGTGCGCAGCTCCGCTACAGCATAGCCCTGCGACAACAGGTAATTGCGAACCGGCTCGCCAAGAGAGCCTATTTCGATGAAGATCGGGGCACCATTCGGATGTGTGTTAGTTTCCGGCAGGTACAGATTCACACGAAACTCTGCTTCTACACAATCCTGAACACCGGCATCCGTCCGTCGTACCTTAATCTTCAAGGACTTCTTCCAATCCGTTGCGGGCTCGGAAGTCTCCACATACTTCCACGTACTGAAATCCTTCCAGTCCGTTGCCGTGAAGCGTCCGGTTACGACTTCGGTAAGCTCTTCATAATCAACGCGTTCACCGGTTCTCCACACCCCGTACATATGCTGCTGGTAAAGCGTTGCAATCTCTTCTTTCCTCTTTTCCCAATCTGCTTTTGTATTTACCTTACTGCCATCCACGAACGTGAAGGCATCCGGCATACGTTCGTATTTTTTTGCTGCCCTGTTTTCTCCCATACCTACTCCGTTTCCATATATTTTCCTGCCTGTGCGTGCCACATCTTTGCATATTTGCCGTTTTTTGCAAGAAGTGCAGCGTGCGTGCCCTCTTCGATAATACGTCCGTTCTCCAACATGATGATACGATCCGCATCTCTTGTCGTGGACAAACGGTGGGAAATGTAGAACACCGTCTTGTTCTCTGCTGCCGCATGCATTGCTTTGTTCAGGTTGTACTCAGCAATCGGGTCCAGTGCGCTCGACGGTTCATCCATAATCAGGATGTCTGCCTGCTTGTAGAAGGCACGTGCAATCGCAACCTTCTGGCTCTCACCCCCGGACAAGTTCACGCCCTTTTCGTCGAATTCTGTCGTAATCGGCGTATAAAGTCCGTCTTCCAGCGTTGCAAGCCGCTCGCCGAATCCGCTTCGTTCAAGCGCCTCGGTTACTGCTGTTTCCTCTGCCTTCGGGTCTGCTACATCATCCAATAAGACATTTTCCAACAGGGTTGCCCCGTACATCTTAAAGTCCTGGAATACAACACCGATCCGCTTGTGGTAATTATCGAGATTATAAGAGCGTATGTCCTTTCCGTGGTACCGGATTGTTCCCGCAGTCGGATCATAAAGCCGCATCAACAGCTTAATCAGCGTTGTCTTGCCCGCTCCGTTGTAGCCGACAATCGCAATCTTCTCGCCCGGTGTTACATGCAGCGTGATGTCATGCAGAATCTCGGGCGTACTCTCTGAGTATGCAAAGCTTACGTTTTCTAAGTGAATCTCGCCCGCACCCGTCGGAACATCCTCACCAACTCCGTGCTTTATCACCGGCTCATACGCAAGGAAAGAACGGATTTTATCGATATACATGCTGTTCTCATTCGCCTTCGGAATTGCTTCTGCAAAGCCACGCATACCGCGGCGCAGACGTCCTGTATTATTGAACAGGATAACCGCATTACTGTAATCGATGGTACGCAGTACCGCTGCTTGGAAAATCAGGTAAGTAATATACAGACCATCCAGGATGAAGTCCCCCGCACAGTACCCTTGTGCAAACAAGAGTCCGGTGCGCTTTCCTGCAACCTTTCGTTGCTCTGTCTCCATCTCAATGTTCGTATCCGTAAAATCCTGCTCCAGTACATCTCCAACCTCCGGATAGAGGCGCAGTTCCTTCGCATAATCATTCAGGTAGAACACACGGCTAGTATAATTCCTGCGACGAATCAACGGATTCAGTTTCAATCGCACGTTGTAATTCAGTTTGTTCAACAGCCGCATGAATACAAAGCTCAGCACGAACGATGCGATAACGAAAAATACACCCGTCACATCCGTCATAATAAAGAATGCACCGGTCGTAACGACAATCGTAAGACTCTGAACCAGCAAGCCCACAAGCTCTAGGAACCGGTCCACACAGCTCTCTGCCTCTGCTACCGCGAGCACAAAGTCATTGTAATACTCCGGATCATCATAACAGGATAGGTCAAGTTCTGCTGCTTTTTTGTACATCTCGTTCTTCAGTGCCTGATAGATTTTGGGCTTAGAACGCAGAAGTAGTGCATTCTGGAAATACCCATCCGGCACCATTGCAATCATATTCAAAAGCAAGGTAATACCGACCACAATCGCCGCCTTATAGAACGGCTCACCGTACTCTGCGCAACGCAACACATAACGGATTGCCAGCGTATGCTCGATAAAAATCAAGAACTGATAGCGGAACGCATCATACAGCGTATACAGCATAAAGCCCGGTGCGGCACCAAAGCACATTTTCCACATGTAAACATGATTCTGCCAGGTATGTCTCATGCTTCCACCTCCCCCTGCACCGCAAAGATATCCGAGCCGGCTTCCTCCACGGAAGCTGCCAGATAGTTTTCTGCCTGCTTGGTATACATATCCGCATAGACGCCCTGTTTTTGCATCAGCATCTTATGTGTTCCCTCTTCGATTACTTTACCGTGCTCGAGCATCAATACCCAGTCTGCATTTTGCACGGAAGACAACCGGTGGGAAATAAATAATACGGTCTTATCCTTACTGCTCTTTAAGATATTGTCGAACAGCTTATACTCTGAGATGGGGTCAAGCGCACTCGACGGCTCGTCAAATATCTTAATCGGACATTCTCTTACGAATGCGCGTGCAACGCCGATTTTTTGGAATTCACCGCCGGACAGCACGGCACCGTCATCCGCAAACTCGCGGGTCAGTATCGTATCCATGCCGTTTTGAAGCGTCATCACTTTGTCATATACACCGGCAAGCTTTAACGCCTCTTCTACCTTCGGCTGTTCGCCCTCCTGCATCCTACGCATCAGGACGTTCTCCGCAACTGTCAGGGACAAGATGCGGCAATCCTGAAATGCACTTGCAAACAGTGCACGGTATTTCTGCAGATTGTACTCCTTGATGTTCCTTCCGTTACAGAAAATCTCGCCCTCCGTCGGATCATAAAAACGCATCAGGAGTTTGATAATCGTAGACTTACCTGCACCGTTGTGGCCTACCAGTGCATAGGTCTTGCCACCACGGATTTCAAACGAAAGATTATGTAATACCTGCTTGTCTTTATAAGAAAAACTTACATTCTTAAACTCAATGCTCTGTATCTCTTTGCCGGGATCTGCTCCATCTGTATCTTCCGGTATCTTCTCTTCATATTCAAGAAATGCACGCAGGTTCCACATGAACAAACCGTTCTTAAAGCCTGCCATCAACGACTCCGTGAATCCGATCAGAATCCAGGTCGAGGACACCATCATACTCGTAATAACCGACAGTTCCGCAAGCGATACGGTATGACTCACCAACGCACGATACGCTCCGTACAGAAGCAGACCTTCAAAAATAAAGTTGAAAGTAAAGGTGACTCTGAGCCAATGGAACACCATACCCTTCTTCACATACTTGTGTGTTGTTCCGATGAGACCCTGAATCGCTTCCGTATAATGGCGCTTCATCAAAGCAAATGCACTGGTAAGGCGCATCTCCTTCGCATATTCTTCCAGATACATTACGCGGTTCACGTATGCCATCTTGCGGTTATGCGGTGCCATGTCTTTGTTCCGGTCAAATTCAATCTTTGCAAGTACTTTATTAAATACAAAGTTACCAATGACCGGGAACAATACAAACACCAACGACCACTTATCCACATCATACAACAGGTAGAACGAAAACCCGGTTGCAAATACACCAAACACCACGCCCCAGATGTTATTCACTGTCTCAATCAGACGTTCCGGTGCACGGTCCATCGCCAGCGTGTATTTGTTGTAGAACTCATCATCCTCAAAACAAGACAGTTCTACGTTACGTGCCTTACGGAACAACAGGAGATTCAACCCCTTGTTCACAATCACCTGTGTAATCGGCTCGATGCGCCCGTTCACGAAGCTGTTATACAGTGAAATACTCGCGAACACGGCAACCGTGATGCCGACAAAGATCATAATCGCAGAAAACTCCTGCTCTGTTTCCAGCGCATTGATGACATAACGCATAAAAAACGCACTGTAAAACAGCCATTCAAAATACCCTACGAACTGTACAATCGCTTTGTGGATTACCTGTGCGGGACAGATCTTCCACATCAGCCTCAGTGCGTAGAGGTTGTTCCGAAATGCTTCTTTTCCTTTGTTCATATTTTTATACTCCTACTTCCCCTTGATTTATAACATCGGGCTTTATATTGCTTTTTCTTGTGTTTCCGATTTTTATAAATTTCCGTCTATAATACAAAATCAGCGCACAGGTGTCAACCCCTGTGCGCTGAATATTTATCTGAGACGGAATCTGCTAATCAGAGCCTTCAGCATACCTGCCTGTCCGGAAAGTTCCTCGGACGATGCTGCGCTCTGCTGTGCCGTTGCCGAATTGGACTGGATGACGTTGGAAATCTGTACAATATCACTGTTCACCCTGCTTACCATCTCTGCCTGTCCACCACTCGCCGACGCGATCTCGTCAACAATGTGCTGTACTGCTCCTGCAGATTCTTCCAATGCGCTCATCGCTACCGCCGTCTGCTCGGTAATCTCCGTTCCTTCCTGTACTGCATCTACAGAACGGTTCACCAGCTCTGCGGTAAGATTTACTGCCTCTGCCGACTTCGCAGCTAAGTTTCTTACCTCATCTGCAACGACTGCAAAGCCCTTGCCTGCCTCACCTGCACGCGCTGCCTCTACGGCTGCATTCAGTGCAAGAATGTTGGTCTGGAACGCAATGTCTTCAATTGTCTTGATAATATTCTTAATCTTGCCGGAAGCCTCATCAATGTTGCCCATTGCTCCGGTCAGACGCTGCATCTTATCGTTCACCTCAGCAAGATAACCTGCCGTCTTCTCCATAAGTTCGCTCGCGTCAGCACAGTTATTGGAATTGTTACGTACCTTATCTTCAATATCTCTTATGTTGTATACGATTTCATCAATTGCTGCACTCTGCTCCATTGCACCCTGAGACAGGAGCTGTGCACCGGAAGCCACCTGTACGGAACCTGCATCTACCTGATCGGCTGCCATATAGATTTCTTCCATTACGGTAACAAGATTGTTCTTAATCACCTGCAATTTCTCAGAAATCACTTCAAAGTCACCAATATAATACTTCTTATTCTGTTCAACATCGACAGAGAAATTCTCGTTTGCCATCTCGCCTAAAATCCGTGCAACATCATCGGATGCATTCTTTAAGGTGTTACACAAGGACTCTACTGCTGTTGCAATATGACCAACTTCGTCTCTACGCTTTACATACTTTTTAACATTCTTTGCTGCATCCAGCTTCAGCTGACCGAGTTCAACAATCGTATCCTCAATCTCAGAAATCGGTCGGATGGAAACTGCAATAATGGTATAAGCCAATACTGACAGACCCATGATGAAGATGAGGAACAGGAAACTCATATTGTTCTTCATCGCTGCAACATCCGCAAATACTTCATCCGTTGCATCGGTCAGAATAAACACCCAGTCATGATCGCTGATGCTGTTATATGCTGCGATATATTCTTTTTCACCCTCTACATAACGTAAAGAATCATATTCCTTTGCTTCGTTCTTAACTTTATTAATAATATCCGTTACAAACTGTTCTTCTGCAACTGTGGCAATCTTCTCCGTATCCGGATGGAAGATATATTCACCGGTTGCCATATTTACCAGATAATACTGTGCATGTTTCATACCCTCAAGCGGGAGTTCATTGAGCTTTTCAACAAGACCGCTGGTGAAAATACCGATACCGCCAAGACCAATCGGGTTACCGTTCTCATCCTTTACTGCCTGATACATAGAGATAATCTGCTCACCACTCGCCGGAGAAATGATAATACCGGTGTTATATACGCCATCTACTGCAAGCATCGCGTCATGCAACTGCTTTCTCTTTGCTTCATCCGGGCGGGTTACCTGTCCTGCAACTTTCGGATTGGTATGTACTAAAATCTCGGTTCCCCAGGTACTTGCGTAAATACCTTCAAGATTCGACAAATCTTTTCCGTATTCCTCGGTATACTTCTGTGCCTTTGCTTTTGCAGCCGCATCGGAGGTATCCTCGAGCATATCATAAATCTGGCCTGCTTTCAGATATCCGGAGAGGCTGGACTCTGCCGTCTGGACATAATTCTTGATAATTTCAGAACGATCCAAGGCAACAACCTTCATGTTGTTTACCGCGCTCTCTTCCGTCGTAGAACTGGTTCCGTTGCTGATAAACGAAAACAGCATGATAAACACAAACAATTCCACTACAAAGATTGCAAGCGAAATTCTAAGACCAATCTTGCTCATCCTTCTTTTTCTCATTGCAGGCTCCTTTTCATTTTCGTGTCTTTTGAACAAACGTTTCACAAAACATGTATAAAGCTTCCGCGATTTTTCACGCCTCGCTAACATTTCTCATTATATTTCACTTTTTTGAGAAAATCAATACAGGCTCACCTTTTTTTGTCATATTTTTTGCGACAATGACACCATTTGCGCAGAATCTTTTAAAATCACCTGAATTTCTGCTTCATTTAATGCTTCTGACAGTATTTTCGGCTCCTGTGGTGCATCATCGTACTCCCGTAGCGTCAATCCGTACCAGGTAAGGGTACACCATGTTCCAAGTTTATAACCCACATTCGGATATATGCCGACCACTGTAAACCCTTGCGCCAGATGAAATGCTTCACTCTTCGGATTCGGTGTAGATATTCCCGCGTACACGGTATAATATCCCTGTGCGCGCAGCATGGTGTAAAGTGCCGCATACAGCGCCGCTGCAATGTGTCTTCTGTGATATTTCTCATCAATATAGACCGACAGATCTGCCGACCAGCGGTATGCGGCACGCTGCGCATGCTTCGAACCGTATGCGTATCCTGCCACCACACCGTCAATCTCGCAGACCAGCCACGGAAACTGCGTCTGTATCTGTTCCATGCGTTTTTGGAATTCTTCTATCGTAGGCACTTCCACCTCAAAAGTAATTACGGTGTTCCGAATATAGCCCGCATAGATATTTAATATTGCCTCTGCATCTTCCGGCGTTGCCTGCCGGATAACAATATGTTCTGACATAAGTTTATTCCCCCGCAAACAGACGGATTTTCTCCTCCGCCACACGCTTCATTGCTGCGATTTCATACGGAATCAATCCCATCATGGTTTTCGCACCTGCCGCGATGCCTTCTTCCACACCCGCTTTTCCTGCTTTATCGATATCGGTAAAGATATTCACCTTGCAGACACCGCGTTTTACAGCAAGCTTAAAATCCTCATCCGACAGCCCACTGCCGCCATGCAATACCAACGGCAGTCCTGTTGCCTTGGCAATCGCACTGATTCGGTCAAAATCCAGCTTTGGCGGAAATTTATAATCTCCGTGCGCATTCCCTACCGCAACCGCAAGCGAATCTACGCCGGTGCGTTTTACGAAGTCTTTTGCCATCACAGGATCCGTATAGTAATCACTCGGATTTGACAGTTTTCCGGCTCCTTCGTTATCTCCGACATGTCCGAGTTCTCCTTCTACTGTGATACCCTTTGCATGGCAGATAGATACCATCTCTGCCACCTTACGTACATTTGTCTCATAATCCTCTGTGGAACAGTCGTACATAATGGAAGTAAAACCAAGCTCAATCGCTTCCATGCATCGTTCGAAAGTAAGTCCGTGATCGTAGTGCACACAGACAGGAACGGATGCCTTCTGTGCCAGCGGAATCAAATACGAAGCTACATGTGCAAGTTCCATCGCCGGAAGCAGTATCTCTGCTGTTCCGACCATAACCGGCATCTTCAGCGCCTCCGCCGTCTCAATTACGGCTCTTGCCATCTCCATATTAACAGCATTGAAAAAACCTACACCATAGCCCTTTTCCTGTGCCGGTAATAAAATATCATTCATATTTACTAGCATCGTATCACCTCATTCTTTTAATTCTCGTTCTCTGCACTTCTATCTCCGCAGTTGCATCTATGCATGAAACGATATCTGTCTTTTTTTCCATCCTCTTTTCACTTTCTGCTTCAACTCTTCATATGACATCAAGCCACCCAGTGCATCATACGCCGTCACACAGTTTGCACCTGCTGCCGTAGCCATATGCAAACAATCTACTAACGTCTCGCCTCTGCTTACCGCCATCAAAAACGCTGCAATGCTCGTATCGCCGGCTCCGGTACCCGACAGCACCCGTTCCGGTACATAACTTGCTTCAAAACCTTCTTGCTCTGCCCATAAATCCGCTCCACCACCAAGCGCACAAGCAATCTGTTTGAGCTGTTCCTCTCCTGCGGTACGGTAATACATCCCCGGTGCACCGCACTTTACTAACAAAACCTTCGCTCCATACGCCATGCATCTGTCTGCCAGTGGTTTTACGTCTTTTTCAATATCTAACACATCTGTGATTGCTCTGTTTCCTGCCCGCTCCTGCCACTCGGCGAAACGCTTGCGGTCTAACATAAAGCACAGTTCTTCTACACTCGGCACAAAGAAATCCACAAACGGAAGTACTTTTTTCAAAACCTCATCCCAGTTTACTTTACCCGCTTCCGAATCTGCATCAACCGCCGCCATATCAAGCGAAGTCGCAACCCCGGCTTCATTCACACGCTGCATCAATGCCACCAGTTCTGCGCCCTCGTTTTCATACATGGTACGCATCAATGGCGGATAACCGAAGTGGAATATCGCAGCACCTTCTAGTAAACTCATATCCACATCTGCCGCACAGAAAGTATCATTTGCCCCCGGATTGTGCAGGAAGATGCGATCAATTCCCGGCACTGCCAATACAACCGAGTACGAACTGGATACTTCCGCGGAACGGATCATATGTTGGTCTGCATCGTACTTTCTCAAGATATTGCAAATCATATCACCAAAATCGTCGTAACCGACTTTTCCCATCAAAGCCACATCTGCTCCCAGCACCTTCAATGCAAGTCCTGTGTTCGCAACTGTACCACCGGTATTTACTTTGGCTGCTCCGGTCTGAATCAGCTTTCCAGGAGTAAAGATATCTTCAATTCCGGCTCCTTTTTTCTCAGGGATGACCGGCGTAATGTCAATGCAGATATGTCCCGCTACGATGATTTTCTTCATAGTGTCACCTTTCCTTGTTTCCTGAGGTTTTGTTTTTCCACATTCTCAGCGCTGTGCCCTTAACCAAGATTATACTCTATCATGAATATAAAATCATCTACAAAATTGTTCTCTATTCACACCACTGTCAACGCACTCTCTTTTTTCTGTAACAAAAAAGCATCTCGGACAATCTTCTCCTGTCCGAGATGCTCACAGCCTTCATTTAACCCAGGCAGTTGACTGCATCGGCTTTTCTATTATTTTCTGACCGCTTACTGCACGTTGAATCCACACTCCCAGCTTCCGCTAATACGAAGCGGCTGGTCCGCTTTTTTGCTTCCGATAAAGGACTGCAACTGTAAGGTATACTGCCCTTCCGGAAGTTCCTCTACGTCAAGTGTAATTTCCGCCTGACCGTCCTGTACCGGAACGGATTTACCGGCATCTCCCTGAGCTACAATATCACCATTCACATCAATCACTTGATATTTTCCGATTGCAAGCTGTTCCACTTCAGAATACGGTGCTTTCTCTGCTTCTACGAATACAGCTTCTACCTTTAACACACCTGCTTCTGCTGTTACGTTCACTGTAATCTCATCCGTTGCCTGCTCATAGGTTGTTCCGGTTACTGCGCCTCTCCAGTCGGTAATATCTTTGAAAAAACCTTCTCCGCTCGCTGCAAACGCTGTTACACCGCCCACAGTAAGGCACAGTGCAAGTGCTGCCGCAACTGCCAAAGGCTTCTGAAACCATCTTTTATTGCTCTTTTTCTCTACCATATTCCTATCCATCCTTTCTTTTTCTGTAGCTTTCAGGCAGTTCTGCAGAATACGCTCCTGCATCGCGCCTGTCATCTTGATTTCTTCCATTTTCTTCTTCAATAATTCTTCCATTTACATATACTCCCTTCGGTATATTTCTCTTAACAGATTGCGCCCTTTCTGCAATCGCATCTTGACTGCAGACGCTGACTTTCCGATCATCTTTGCGATATCTTCTACGCGGTATCCCTCCACGTAATGGAGCACCAGTACCAGTCTGAACTTCTCCGGCAGGGTCATAAGTGCTTCCAGAATGCCGCTGTCCGACGCATCTTCCGTGTACTCGTTCAAGCACTCCAAATCCACCATTGTGTGTCTTGACCGAAATCGCAGCATATCTTTGCACCGGTTCGTCGCAACCGTAATCAGCCATGCTTTCTCGTGTTCTGCATCCCTGAATTCCGGCGCTTTTTGCAGATACGTTAGCATCGTTTCCTGCACCGCGTCTTCCGCATCGCTTTCCGATCCCAGCATCATCAGGCACAAGCGAAAGAGCATATTTCCATAGGTCTTTACCACTGTTTCGATTTCATCGGCCGGCCGCGCCAATGAAGTTTTCATTCTGATCACCTCCTCTCCTTAGCAATCGCAAATTTGCCAAACGAATGAAATTCGTTTTGCGAATGAAATTCGTTTTGCAAATGTAATTCGTTTTATACTTATAACACGTATCAGTTTCAAGTTTGGTCAATTTATTTTTCATCGGACACACTCTCCCACAAAGAAAAAATGCCCATTGATTGTATTTTACAATCCTATGAGCATTTGGTCTTATTTATTTTATTTTATTGACAAACCTGCTTGATCCATCCGATTACGCCTTCCGGCAGGCGTTCTTCCATCGGAGTTCCATCATCAAACATCAGGTTGGCATGCACGGAATTCACCAGACAGTGCTGTCCCATCTCAATCCC
>JAZNXH010000018.1:0-2548 GCA_045593785.1 Lachnospiraceae bacterium | reverse complement strand
AGCGTTTCATGTGAAGCGCTCCCTGTGGTTTTTAATGTTTTGTTGGGGGATTACGACGTTATAGTCCATATTTTACCTTCAGCTCACGCGTCATTTCATCAGCGTCTTGAAAATTTCTTTGTGCAGCGTGTTCGCGTGACTTTTCTAATTTGTTCAATAATTCTGCCTCGGACAATGCGGTATACGGGTTGTGAGAGGTTTTCAATTTATCATTTGCATGGATCTGATTTGTGCTTGCCAAGTGAACCACCTCCATTCTAGAATAAGAATATTCAACAATCCTTGTTAAGTCAATACAATTGCAATATAAATGATTCTTCAATCGTGTTATAATGTATGAAGTTGTTGTAGGTGAAAGGAAGGTAGTGTGAAAAGGATGGAGATTATTATGCAAGTAAAACAGATTGAGAATATAATTACAGAACTAATGACATCATGCAACCTCGGCGTTGTAACTGCTCCGGTTACGTCCGTATCCGGCGGATTCCTGCACCGGATGTACCGGGTAGAAACTGAGTGTGGTACGTATGCGGTGAAGCACCTGAACCCAGAAATTATGGGACGCGGCGGTGTGCTTGACAACTATGCGCGTGCAGAGAGTCTTGAGAAACGACTGGAAGATGCGGGGATTCCGATTGTACCGGCAATTGCAGTGAATGGTCAGAAGATGCAAACGGTAGAAGGACAGTATTTCTATATCTTTCACTGGCTGGAAGGGAAGATAACAGATTGGAACCATATTTCAGAAGAGCAATGTAAAAAGGCGGGAGCGATTCTCGGACAAATCCATGCCATCCAGTCGGAGAATGTCGAGCATCAGGAGCCGGAGCGGAGTAGCATTGATTGGCAGGCGCATGTGAAAAAAGCAAAGGAGCAGAATAGCGAAATTGCAGAGCTTTTGGCAGAGAATGAATCACTTTTATTCGCGGTTGAGCAGGAGTTGAACAAGGCAAGATGTGCGTTGCCGGATATGCGATGTATCTCGAATGAAGATATGGACCCGAAAAACATCATGTGGGAAAACGGGAACCCGTGGGTTATTGATTTGGAATGTCTTGATTATGGGAATCCGGTGTCGCATGTGTTGCAGCTGGCATTGCAGTGGTCGGGAATTACGACCTGCAAGATAGAGATTGAGAAGACAATTGCATTTTTTGACGGTTATCTGGAAGCGTATGATAATTGTTTCCGGGCATACAGCAGTGTGTTCGGCGTAGCATATACCTGGGTCGAGTGGCTGGAATACAATATCCGGAGAGCACTTGGCATGTGTGCAGACGAAGCGGAACGTGCGATGGGAATCTCAGAAGTGAAGAATACGATTGCGCGGATAAAGTACGTTAATAGTTGTGAAAAAGAAATCAAGGAGGCTATGGATTCCGGGTTACGCCATATAGAACCTGCCAGATATGATAATCATGACGGAACGATATGCTATTATGAGCTTCTATTGGAAAATGATATTACCGAAGTGCCACAGTATGAACTGCCGGAAGGATATCGGTTTGTAGCATATAAGGACAATGACAGAGATGCATGGATTGCGATTGAGTTATCTGCAAAAGAGTTTACTTCTTATGAGCAGGGCGTAGAAGCTTGGAACAGGTATTATGCAACAAGATTGGATGGGCTTTCCGACAGAATGTTTTTTATTGAAACGGAAGAAGGAGAGAAGATTGCCACTGCAACAGCATTTTATGATATTTACGGGAGGGATACCTCGGATGACGGCTGGCTTCATTGGGTAGCGGTAAAACGGGAATATCAAGGAAAGGGACTATCAAAACCTTTGATAACTCACGTGCTTAGGGTAATGAACAAGTTGGGACATACCCGGGCAAAAATTCCGACACAGACGAATACTTGGTTGGCATGCAAGGTTTATATGGATCTGGGATTTTTGCCACTGAAGGCGAATCTGGAACACAATTATGAAGGATGGAAAATCGTAAAAGCGTTAACGGGCCATCGCGCGCTGGAAAACATTTAAGAGAAGCGGATATAGGGTTTAGTTTAAGTGAACAATTCGTTGTTTTACTGTGATACAGAAGGACGTTACAATCGGATTGTAAACAACTTTATGTTTGCAGGAAAGCGTTACAGCGATAGTCTGCAGGCACCGGAAAGGCATGGTGAACAGTATGAAAAACAATGTGGGTGAAACAATTTGCCAGTACAGACAGAAGAGAAAGATGACACAGGAAGAATTCGCTTCGCGATTGGGCGTGACGCCACAGGCAGTGAGCAAATGGGAACGCGGAAACGGTCTGCCGGATGTATCCTTACTGGAAGGTATCTGCAGAGTGCTCGAAATCAATGCCAATACGCTGTTGGGGCTGGACGAGAAGATTGTCGAAAACGGGAATATCATGGCAGCGGCAGACATTAAAAATGCTATGTTTGCAGAGCCGTTGGTGTTGGAGTTTGGAGTGGATGTGATTCCGTGTATCGCAGAAGGATTAAAGACAGATTATGTGAACCAAAAGAGGAAGGAATTGATCTGGAGAACCGGCATGCTTATGCCGACGTTGAGACTCCGGGACAATGC
>JAZNXH010000017.1:0-23566 GCA_045593785.1 Lachnospiraceae bacterium | reverse complement strand
AAAAAAGAATCTCCGGATTGATCATAAATACTCTGGCAAGTCGAAGACGACTCCTCATTCCCTTCGAAAGGTCAGACGCCGCTGTCTTTCTTGCATCAGAAAGCCCCACTGCTTCCAGTGCCTCATTTATTTTATCATTATTAATCTGATAAATTCTTGCAAATATCTTCAGATTGTCAAAGCAGCTCAGACGTTCGTATACGCCAAAATTATCCATCATTATTCCAAATCCGCTGTAATCTTTGCCCGTAAGTTTCTGAGAATCCACACCATTGATAATTGAATTCCCCTGTTCTGCTTTTAACTGCCCTGTAAGAATTTTAATCAAAGTAGTCTTTCCCGCACCCGACGGACCCAGCAATCCGAAAATTTCGCCTCTTTTGATTTCCAGGTTAATCCTGTCGAGTACTGTTTTCTCGCCAAACACTTTTGTGATATCAGCAATAACAATTGACTTTTCCATTCGTTTTCCTCCTAAAAACGTTACTCACCTCATCCTACTCATCTTAATATAATTGTGTATCAATTTCAAGTACAATTGACACAATTCCCACTTTTCAAAACCGTTTTTACTCATAACAAAAACCGCTCCTGTTCTTATGAAACAAGAGCGGTTTCCATTATCTCATATTTTTATTACAGTTCAAATTCTGCCTGGAATGCATCACCCATCACTTCGAACGGTCCCGGCGTTACATTACCTGCCGGGCGCTTCTTGCCAAAGAAATCCGTATCAAATACGATGTTCGTTCCGTCCGGATTCTCATAGCCCATCTCAGCATGATAAGACTTACCAAGCGTATCTGCGGAAAGTAGTTCGGAACCTGCTCCACCGAGGAGATCCGCATTCTTGATTGATACACATACTTTATTCTTCGCTTCGTTCACCGTTACGGTAATGCCCGGTTCTGCACAAACCTTGGCATCCGGTTCATGACTGCAGCCTACCGCACCGCCAAAGTAGGCATTTCCAAAAATCTTTACCGGAATTGCCCAACGTCCAAGCGGATAGATACTTCCGTATTTTTCAATGCGTTCCTTACGTTCTTCTTCAGTGTACTCCCACGGCATCTTCTCTGTTCCAGTCGGATATTTGTCATAGCCGGACAAGCCTGACGGATACAGATAGCATACCGAATCATCCGGCACACCGTCCATAATCTGACCTTTTTCCTTGTTCGGTTTACGCGGCGGAAGCGGCAAATGTTCAAAGAAAGTCATCGGTTTTACTGTCTTGTCTTCATCACCGTCGAACAGGAACAGATTGTTCACATAACGGTCATCGCCACCGGTAAAGTTATTGTAACCGGCTACTGCTGTCTCATGTGCATAATGATACGGAGTCCAACGGGACATCTCCTCACGGCACAGAATTCTTCCTGCAAACAGGTTATGTACAAATGCACCACCCTGTGACATATTTCTGAAGTTCATCTTCGACAGGAACAGGTTATGGTCTACCAGATACGGTCCGTGACATACTTCCACGAAGAAATCTTCGGACAGACTGTCGAAAAATACATTTCTGCTGATATGAGTTCCTTGTGCCTGCCAATCGAGCCACAACGCACGATAACAGCCATAAATCTTGTTATTCGTAATCTGTGTATCTAAAGATGCATGTAACTTAATTCCGGCTACTTCTGCACCATGGAAAACGCGCTTATGGTGCACGTTATAGATGGTATTTCCGGTAATGGTACTGAACGCACCGCCCAGATGTCCTACCACACCGGCCTGCTCACAATCGTGAATGATATTGTTACGCACGATATGACTGCCAATAAAATCTTTATGCCAGTTACCGCGAAGCGCATGGAAAATTACTTCCTGCTCTCTCTGAGTTCCGCCCTTGTCTTTTCCTGCCGGGCCCAGCTTGTGTCCTTCATCAAGGTCTTTACCAAGGCTTACGCCAACACACTTTGTTTCAAAAATATGGTTGTCTTCAATAATCCAGCCCTTGCTCCAATGCGGCCCTACCATTCCCTCCTGTAATGCAGTCGGCGGTGCCCACTGCGGCGATGCCATACAGATGGTGAAGCCTTTAACAGTTATGTAATCACGACCGGTCTTCTCCGGATAAAAACAGAACGGACGTACACTCACTTCTACATCTTCAGCATTCGGATCTGCGTCACCGAAATTTGCCCAGAACTTTGTGGTTTTCTCGCCAACTTCAGCATACCACATCCGTTTCGAATCTTCCGGATACTTTGCCAGCGGCCAAGCTTCAGGATTCTTCATCTTTTCTACAGAATCAATTTCGTATAAAGATTTTTTATTCAGATACACATCACCAAGATGCGGTACAAATGCTCCCTTGAACAACCAGTCGCCTGCCAAGTCCTCCTTGAACGGGTGACGATGTGTAAACATACTGTTGTCTACTTCAGTAGACCAGATCTGACCCTCTTCGTTTTTCCAGTTCTTCACCTGTTCTGCACCGGAAATCACTACTTCACCGTCACCGGCAGACTGATAAATAATTCTTGCATCCTCTGTTCCGCCGTTGGCAGGACTTACCCACTCTCTGTACACACCGGCATGTACGGTAACGATATCACCTGCCGCTGCGATCTGAGCCGCATGGTTAATCGTCAAGAACGGTTGCTCCAGTGTACCGGCATTTTTATCATTTCCTGTTTTCGCTACATGATATTCCATAAAGTACTCCCTTCTTACTGTTTTAGAATTATTAGTATTATATCACAATTTATCCATTTGTGATACTTCCAATCATATATAAGCTTTGTACTTTTCTATGCCAACAACATCTTTACCTCTTTCAATGTAGGCGGATTCAGCGGCAATGGAAATCGTGATATTGCAATCGCGGAGCATGCACTGGCAAAACGTACCAATTCATCATCTCCCATACCATGCAATAAACCGAAAACACAGCCGGCCTTAAAGGTGTCACCTGCACCAAGCGTGCTTCTAACTTCTACCGAGAACGGTTTCATCCGCCTCATCGGTTGTCCCTTTCTTCCATACAGCATATCCTTCTCGCCACCTGTGATAATTACAAGACCGTCAGTGGTCGCAGTCAATAGCTCATAGATTTCTTCGAAAGACTTACCCTGATATTCCGGTGAACCTGTACATTCTTTGGACACTACATTAATGGCACAGTTCTGGTGCAGGTAACTGTCATGTTTACAGTCGATTGTCACAAATGGCTTTTTATGTTTCACACACAATTCGGCTGTCATCTGAGTCGCCTCAATAAAATACGGGTCAATTGCCGCCACCTTACAACCTGCAATATCTTCTTCCTTCGGCATGCTCCACCGTCTCTTTGCCCCCGGCTCATACAGAGACTGGAACACCCCCATCGGTGAACGTACCATGCCTGCTATTACTACATAATCCATCAGACCTTCATAGTCCGGATCAAAGTAAAGTGATGACAAATCCACTGTCTTATCCTTGTAGAACTCCCGTAATAACGGTGCCACTTCCGTGCCGATATGCGTGCCGTCCATTTTGACACGGACTCCCAACGACGCCAACACTGTAGCTGCTGTACCGGTTTCACCGCCCGGCAAGAAATACTTCGCACTGAGTTCCGAATACTCATCCGGTTGCAGGAATTCACCTTTTAACAAAAAAGAATGTGTTCCTAATATCTGTCCATGCATATAAACATCGTAATTCATGTTTACCTCCCTGTTCCTATCAAAATAATTACTGCCTGTATGCCTTTCACCATATCCTCAAAGTCCATTACAAATCCTGTACTTCTCCCAGTCATCTGTTCTGGAAGGAACGGCAGATGAATAAACCCTGCTTTCATCTCAGGATAGTGTCTTGCTGCCTCATATAGCACCGTATACATAACATGATTACACACATAAGTACCTGCAGTATTCGATACAGCTCCGGAGACATTCTGCGCCTTAATGGCTGCTACCAGTTCCCATATCGGCAGTGTACTGAAATACGCCGATTCTCCGTCAGCTTCAATCGGTATATCCACCGGTTTATACCCTGTGTTATCCGCCAGCTCACTCTGCCCATTCGAAGCACGTACACAATCCACATTAATTGCAACACGTTCCACACATATTTCCGGCCGATTCCCTGCCTGTCCGAGTGAAATCACCACATCCGGCTGATGTTCCTGTAACAGTTGTCTTATTATCTTTGTTGTCTTCTTAAATTCTACCGGAAGCAAAACCTTAATCAGTTCTATTCCATCCGGTGCATTTACCTGCTCCAATACCAGTTGTGACGGATTCACCTGTCCGCCGTTAAATGGTTCAAATGCTGTCAAAAGTAATTTCATGCTTTCTCCAATCCATCATCGACTTTTTATAGGCCAGCCTTGAATTCATGCTCTGCTTATAGTTTACGGTAAAATATACAAAAATCAATAGTATCTCATAAAAGTTGATTTTCCATCCTGAATACAGTAACATATAGAAAACTGATATCTTTCCAACAAAAACAAAAAATAACAAAGGATTATTTCTTATGAAAATAAAAAACACGAAAAACCTGATTACTAAGATCGGACTAAGTTTTCTGTTTCTCCTGTTTCTCACCGGATGTGGTGAAACCGTGATTATCTCTGATCCACCTGCACCAACTCCTGCGGCCAGCACGCTTACCGTTCCGGAATTTTCTGCAGAAGGCGGGTTTTATGATGTTCCATTTACCCTCATACTATCATGCGAAACCGGTAACACCATTTATTTTACCACCGATGGCAGTGATCCACGTACTTCAACTACTGCCACCGTATATACCTCAGGCATTTCCATCTATGATAACACCAACGACCCCAATATCTACAGTGCAATCACCGCGATTACGCTGGGAGATTATTATCCGCCACAGTATAAGATAGATAAGGGTATCACCATCCGTGCTGCTCTGAAAGCCCCTGACGGCGGCTATAGCAATGTCGTTACAAACAGCTACTTTGTTGGTAAATCTGCCTCTTATTACTCTAAACTGAAAGTCATCTCTATGGTAACAGACAGTAGTTACCTCTTTCATCGAGATACCGGCGCCTATATGATTGGCTCCAAGTATTACGAATGGCGTAAGAGTGATGATTTCGTACAATACGACAGCGGTGATGTACAAAATGTAACGAATTACAACACCAAAGGCCGCGAGAGCGAATTTCCGGTGACAATACAGGTCTTTGAAAATGGCAAGGCGGTCTACTCGACGAATGTCGGTGCCAGAATTTCCGGTAACTGGTCCCGCTCCCATGCCCAGAAAAGTTTCCGTTTCTATGCCCGCAAAGAATACGGTGACGGCAACATGGACTATTCCTTCTTCGATGAACTTACTGATGTCAACGGTGAGCCGATTGTATCCTTTGATAAAGTTACTGTCCGAAATGGTGGCAATGACTATCAGGAACTCCACTTCCGTGATGCACTGATCCATAACCTGACCAAAGACTTAGCCTTTGATGTCATGGCAGCAGAACCATGCATTTTATTCATCAATGGAGAGTTCTGGGGGTTCTATCAGATCCGCGAAAAAACCGATGGTAATTACATCGAATCCCACTACGGTATCCCGAAAGAAGACGTTGCTATTATCAAAAACAGCGAAATTGAAGAAGGAACCGAAACGGACTTAGAGGAGTTCCGTAACTTCTGTATCTGGGCAGCGTCTGCGGATATGTCGCAGGAAGCAAATTATCAGCAGTTCTGTGATTCCATGGATGTGCAGAGCCTGATGGATTACGTTGCCGTAGAGACTTATATCAACAATGCAGATTGGGCAAAAGGATATGGTAACAACTGGCAGGCATGGCGCGCCAGAACCATTAACCCTGAACTGCCAAAAGCGGATGGCAAATGGCGCTTTATCCTCTACGATACCGAATACTCCTCCGGTCTGTATGGTCAGATGGAGACACAGTATGATTATGATTTACTAAATTATATGGATGCGGGCGACACAGACTTCAATATTCCGGATATTGTACGCAATCTTTGCACGAACCCTGCGTTTTTACAGGCATTCTATGACAACTATGTCCGTATCATGGAGTCCTGTTTTGATCCTAATCTGGTATGTGAAATGATTGATACCTATGCTGACACTTACGGTGCTGCCACAAAAGACACCCTGAACCGCTTTGGACTTGACTGGGCAGCCAATAACTACGATGGTGAAGTAAGTGAATTAAAAGAATTTTTCCAACTCCGTCCGGAGTATGCAAAACGTTATCTGGATAACTTCCATTAAAAACATAAAGAGGCGTAACTCTGTAGTACATCACAGAGTTACGCCTTTTTCATCCGCAACAATCCTATTCTTATTCCTTCGTAAGTGCTTCTTTTCTTTGTTTTTTCATCTTGTACAATTCTTCTGTAGCTAAACGTGCTTTCGTCACAGATGCTTCCCCTTTCGGGAAACAGAAATACGAAATTTCATTATCACCGATTCCGATGACATCACCAAGTTCATACCAATAATAATCTGAATACAAAGTATGGGAAAATACCGGTGACTGTCGATAATCCAGTTTTTCATCTGCTCCTGTCAGATGAAATCCGTCCAAATCATGTGTCAGATGGCCCTCTCCTATCATGCATACACCGTCCAGATTCACCTGAACCGCAATCTCAACATCAGTATCCAGGCAATAAATTCCGTCTTCTAATTCCTTACGGACACATTCCCTCTGCCAGCGGTACCAATCCGGTATATGAGGATATTCCGTAACTGCATCATCCGCAGACAACTGCCCATACTCATCCATCGTCCACTGTTTCCCACAGGCATGACAAGTCAGATGAATTCCTTTTCCCTCCATGTGGTTCTCTACGCCGCACTTCGGACACTTATAAAGAATTCTGTGCAATCCGTCTGCACGGAATGGTACATCAATCGATATACGATTGTCTCTCTGCCATGCAAAATTATCAAATGAAAACGCCTCATCCAGTAAAGCATCCAGTTCATCTACGGATTTTTCTTTTACTTCTTCTGAGGTTGCAATGCACTTCACATGTGCGCTAACATTCACATCACGGATTTGCAGCATATTGTAAAGTGGATCTCTGTGAAATGCTCCCTGCGTAATCACAGTGACAACCGGAACACCCAGACGCTTCATCAGCACGCCCATCTTTCTTGGCAGAGTCGTCGCACATCCATCAAAAGAATATCCCGCTTCCGGATACATCAACACACTGGTTTTGTTCTTTTTCAGCATATACTCCATATTCTTGACCAGGGACAGATCAGCAACATACTTATGTGTCGGTGTGCATCCGAGAAGACGCATCAGTTTCCCTAAAATTCCGGTCATAGCATCTACCGATGTCACAATCCCGAGCTTCTTCGGATAAAAAATACCAAAAGCCAGCTTCATATCTGTAAAACTGGAGTGATTCATCAGAATCAGACAAGGCTGTTTCTTCACAAGTTCCATGCGTTCCGTCGTATAAGAGAATTGAATCTTTCGTAATGTTAGAATACATATAATACGAACAAGCGTAGCTAACCACATCTGCGGTCTCAAAGGCTTCTTGTGGCGTAATCTTGGTAATTGCAATACATCTTCATAAGACATACGTTTGGTGGCTATTTTCATTTTTCCTTCCCCTATTATCTGTTCGTGTACTTATTTCAGTATGAACTTTGCTTCATTCTCCGTCAGCGAAGAACCTCCAATCCATACCAGAAACTCACCCGGTTCTGCTGTATACTCCATGTCTTCATTATAGAACTTCAACATATCTTCTGTGATATCAAAGTTTACTGTCACAGACTCACCCGCATGAACCAGTGGCTTCTGTAAGCCCTTCAATTCTCTGCAAGGTCGTACCACACTGCCCTTAACATCACGGATATAGAGTTGTACCGCTTCTTTTCCATCCATTATACCGTTATTCGTCACCGTAACCGTTGCAGTTATCTTGCCCCCTGCATTCAACGTATCCGACGACAATACAACATCTGAGTACTCAAATTTACTGTACGAAAGGCCAAAACCAAACGGATACAATGCTGTGTTCGGCACATCCATATAGTTGGAGGCAAATGGTACAAAGCCCTTCCATTCACCAATCGGACGTCCGGTCGTGAGTGCATTGTAGCTCATCGGAAGCTGTCCTGTTGTATACGGGAAACTCATTGGTACTCGTCCGCACGGATTCGCATCTCCAAAAATCAACTCCCAGATACCAATATTGCCGAAAGTCCCCGGATACCACGCGTCCAGTATTGCTTCTGATTTATCAGCAAGCATCGGAATAGCAAGCGGCCTTCCGGCATAAATCAACGAAAGAATATGCTGATTCACACCATAT
The DNA here is from genome assembly GCA_045593785.1 of Lachnospiraceae bacterium. Classification (GTDB taxonomy): domain Bacteria; phylum Bacillota; class Clostridia; order Lachnospirales; family Lachnospiraceae; genus SZUA-448. The sequence continues at coordinate 15,275 of JAZNXH010000017.1, read as the reverse complement.
ACCGCATCAAATAACACCTGATGCGCCTCGCATAGAGAGACGTCCGAGATGCTCTTTGACTCCCCAGACTTGTCGTCCGTCTCTCCGATGCATAAAATCACGTCATCACTTGCTTTACAAGCAGTCAACATTGCCTCGTCCGGTATATCGTAAGGAATCACGGTAACCTTTGCATCCGGATATCTGCACTTGACTGCCTCTGCAAATGTAACTGTCTTATCCGCCTCTGCAAATATTGCCCAAGAACCTACGATACTCGTACTTGTTGCCAATTTGCCTACAACCGCAATCTTCTTATCCTTCGCAAGCGGCAGTAAACCGTTATTCTTCAAAAGCACCGCAGACTCTCTTGCGGCACGGATGGAGAGTTCTTTGTGCGCATCACAATAGAAATACTTCTCCTCCAGCTCTTTTGAACCACGAACCGGAGAATCAAACAATCCTAATCGATTTTTCAGTTGTAACACTCTCATGCAGGACTCATCAATCAACTGACGCAATTCTTCACTCTCTAATGCCTGTTCTTCCAGATAAGTAAGGTAACAGTCGCTCATCATATCAATATCCAGACCTGCACGCAGTGCTTTTACCGCTGCATCTGCCTTGTCACAAGAAGAGGTGTGTGCCACCGTTTCCTGTACGGCACCGTAATCAGAAATTACCACACCATCAAAGCCCATCTGTTCCCGTAGAATCTTGCGAAGAAGCCATTTGTTCGTAGAACAGGGAATCCGGTTGATGGTATTAAATGCGCTCATAACCAGCGGTGCTCCTGCATTTACTGCCGCCTCATAAGACGGAAGGTAGTCCTCGAGCAACGTCCTCTCACAAAGTTCTACGCCCGAATAATCCCTTCCTGCCGTCGCTGCACCATATGCGGCAAAATGCTTGATACAGGCAGCGATATTGCCTTCTTTATCAATGCCATCACCCTGATACCCCAGAACCATAGCCTCCGCCATACGCGCATTCAGCCAAGGATCTTCGCCGGTGCCTTCCATGCATCTGCCCCAACGCGCATCTCTTGCCAGATCGCACATCGGTGAAAAAGTAACATGCAGACCGGTTGCTGAGGCCTCCTTCGCAGTGGCTGCAGCAAGTTCCTTTGTCAATTCCGGATCAAAACTGGCACCTTGACCTAACGGCACCGGATAGATTGTCCGGCAACCGTGAATCACATCCGCCATAAAAATGGCAGGAATATTATGGGGCTGCTTTTCCATAAAACCTTCCTGCAATTCCTTCAGGTGCTCAAAACCGCACTCTCCCAGAACCGTACCGATCCGCCATTGCTGGTCCGGTTTTACCGTATAATCATGTCCCGGACCGGTAATCAGTTTCACATCGCCGTAAAAACCACCATGAAACTGTATCATCTGCTCAATTTTTTCACTCAGGGACATGTCTGCAAGTAATTCTTTTAATTGTAACTCCGTCATCACAACTCTCCATTCTAAAAAAAAAGCATATTATACTATAAAACCCACTAACTCCATATTACCATAGAACATAACAAAAAAACACCTGTCTAAAACAAAAAACTCCGACCGGAACAATCATTCCGGTCGGAGTTTCATATTAATAACGATACATCTGTTCCTCAACGATAAAGACGTAGAACAAATCTACATCACTGTCGTTTGGAACCAAACGACCATAATCACGCACATACTTAACATTTCCGTTTTTCGTAACAATACGATATTTTACAAAATCCATATTCTTATCACTGGCACTTACCTGCACCATAATGGATCTTCGCACATCCGGATAATCTTCCGGATGCACCATGCCGGCAAAAGATCCATGCGTCAATGCTATGAACTCTTCCACTGTCTCGCACTCAAATATATCAAGCAGCATTTCATTGACACTTACAATCTTTTGGCTCTCATCATCTGCATAGACAAGAAAACCACCGGGAATCATCGACAGAATACTATCCACACCAAAACCGTCTTTGGAATTCCCTTTGATCAGGCTGACACCGCTTACCGGCCAGGTTTCATGAACAACGGTCTTGAATTTTGAGAATTCGACCGGTCGGGAGTAGAAATACCCCTGATGATAATTCGCAGAATATTTTTCTGTGTATTCTTTAATCTCCTGTGTTTCTACCCCTTCGAGACACACACTCATGCCCAAACGTTTTGCACATTGTACGGTAGAGTCTACCACTACCTGATTACTTGTATTACCTAAAATATTCAAAATAAACGTCTGGTCAATCTTCACACTGGTAAGAGGCAGTTCACAAAGGAAGTTGATGGTAGAATTGCCGGTGCCGTAATCATCCAAAGCAATTTTAATCCCTTGTTCACGGAAAAAGCTGAGTTGCTTCTTCAAATACATCATATCCAGATTCCTGCACCGCTCCGTAATCTCCAGTTGCAGATTCTTTGCCGGAAATTCCAGTTCCTGAATCAGATTCGTAACTTCGGTCGTAAACTCCGGCCGTTCCAACTGTTTATATGATATATTTACATTCACAAAAAATGTCGGATTCTCTTTAATTATCTCTTTTATATCCTGCATTGCACGACGCAATACCCAGATGCTCAGATCATAGAAACAAGCGTGCGATTCCAAATGCGGAACAAAACGTCCCGGAGAAACTTCACCGTAAATCGGACTTCTCCAACGAAGTAAAGCCTCTGCTCCGATGATTTTACCGGTTACCGTGGATACAAACGGCTGATAACACAAGTAAAAACCTTCACAGTCCTTACGGACGCTTCCCTTAATCGCATCCAGTAATTCCAACATCTTGTAGTTGCTTTCGTGTGATTCATCATCAAAAACAACCAATTCATAATCATCTTCATCCTTTGCCTTTTCCAAAGCGGATAACAAATATGAGTATACGGTATTATAACTTACTTTATAGTTCTTAGTATAAATTGCTCCACCACACACTTCAATATTGATGACGGAACCATCTAAGGAAAAATGTGCCAATGCATCTCTGATTTGTGCATAAATACCTCTGATTTTGTCAATACAGGAATCAAAAAATACAATGCCAAAATCAGTACCACTCAAGCGGTACAATGCACCATGTGAATCAATAATCCCACTTACGACTTTTGCTATCTCATATAAAATCCGATTGCCAAGTTCATACCCGTATAAGGCATTTATTTTATTAAAATGATGCAATTCAAGTGCCATCAACAGACATTCTTTTTTCGTCTTTTTAGTTTTGCTGATATGGGACAGGAATTTCTGTAACTTGGGCAAATCAGTAACTGCGTCGTTCTCTTCTTCTCCTTTATGGGCAGTCAACGAACCAAGAAATATATAGGGATTACCGGACTCGTCACGGATTATCTTTCCTTTACACGTACAAGGGATATATTCCCCGGTTACATTCCGTAACTGAAGATCCAGATAAAAAGACGCTTTTTGTTTCGTGTAGGCTGCGGCAAATTCCTGCTGCATACGCTTTCTGTCATCCGGATGTGTCAATTTTCTCATAACTTCCTTCGTATTGCCGACACTGTTTCCGGGAAATCCAAAAAACTCTACACCCTCATTACTCCAATTCGATACTCCGCTATTAATATCCTCAACAAAAACAAACTGCCCCTCCGGGATGCAGTTGATAATCTCAGATACTTTTGTCCTAATATCTGTTTCCCACATAATGTTCTTCTCCTGGTTTTCACCCTAGTTTCCATCTATGTCCACAAACAACAGAGTCTAATATAAAAATATAACTTTTTCTTGTTTTTTGCAAGGAAAAGTTATATTATTTTGCAATTATTTAGTTGATGTCCACGTTTTGTGTATTAGTTTTTGCCATATTACAAGTATCAACTGATTTTCTTAACAACAAGTGCCTATCCTTACCCCCGGTACTCCTTCATAATCAGCTTCAACTGCTGCTTCTGATTCTCTGTCGCCACCGGCATCGGACGACTTGCAGTCGCATAGCGGATAATACCAGCCTGAACCAAAGCTTCTTTGATATACGGAACAAACGGCTTACCAACCGTGTAAATATCCATCAGTTTGTCAATCTTCTGCTGAATCGCCTGTACCTGAGACAAATCCCCTTCTCTGGCTGCTCTTACCCATCCCGAAGTAAGTTCCGGATACAGATTTGAAAGACCGGCTACACAGCCATTCCCTCCACACAGAACATTGTGAGCAAAGTTATCGTCAAAACCGGAATAAATCCGGAATTCCGGACGTACCGATTTTACCTGCTTAATCAGTTCTCGCGTATGATCCACACCCCCAATGGTGTCCTTGATACCAATGATATTTTTGTGTTTCTCCGCCAACTTACGTACCACCAAAGGCGCAATCTCATAACCGGTTCGATCCGGGAAATTATAAAGATACAGATTTCCGTGGATTGCCTCTGCCAGCAGGCTGTAGTACTCTTCTACGGACTCGTTCGTATGATGAAAATAATACGGAGGAATAATCATCACCGCATCAGCCCCCATATCGATAGAGTAATTGGACAGCTCCACAATCTCATCGAACACCATCGATGTCGTACCGACAATCAGAGGTACTCTATGTCGTACGTTCTCAACGGCAAAGCGGATTAAATCTTTCTTCTGCTGCATGTTTAACGCAAAAAACTCACCGATACTTCCTAAAATCAAAATTCCATCCACGCCACCACGGATTAAGTGGCTATACAAGGTAGAACATGATTCAAAATCAATCTGTCCATCCGGACAAAGCGGTGTAACTGCCGGAGTAATATAATGAATTTCCTGTTGATACATTAGTAAGTCCCTCCTTCCATCGCTGAGGACGCGTTCTGCGTATAGCGGTGTAACATACCTTTTCTTGCAGGTGCCGGACGAATACCTCGCTCCTGTCGCTGCTTGAAGATGATTGCTATCTCTTCTGCAGGAAGTTCTTTTTTGCAAACACCAACCACCTGAATGCTTCTCTTCTCTACATCGTATTCGATAATGTCACCGTCTTCCACAAACGCAATCATACCGCCTCTGGCTGCTTCCGGAGAAACATGACCGATTGCCGCACCTCTGGTAGCACCACTGAAACGTCCGTCCGTAACCAATGCAACCGTACCGTTCAGATTTTTGTCGCAAACAATGGCTTCCGTAGTCATCAGAAGCTCCGGCATACCGGAACCACGCGGCCCCTCATAGCGGATCACCATGATATCGCCCGGGTTAATCTTATGTTCTACTACTGCCTGATGCGCGTCTTCTTCACTGTCAAACACTCTTGCCGGACCCTTGTGATGTAACATTTCTTTCACACAGGCACTGTACTTAATCACACTGCCTTCTTCTGCAAGATTTCCGCGAAGAATTGCAATACTACCAATTTCTTTTGCCTTTTCAATCGGGAAAATCACATCATCTCTGGTTAAATGATAATTCGCAAGATATCCTAAATATCTGTTGAAGAAACCGGACTCTTCTAAGTCTTTTAAGTTCTCTCCCAGCGTCTTTCCGGTCGCAGTCATTACATCCAGGTGCAGATAATCCTTGAGAAGAAGCTGCACATAAGGAATACCGCCTGCAAACCAAAAGCTTTCCGTCAGGTGCTGACCGCTCGGGAAAATATTACCGAGATGCGGAATGCGGTGATTGATTTCATCAAACAATTCCGGCTCTATCGTAATACCGAATTCTTTCGCAATCGCCGGAAGATGAAGCGTAGCATTCGTTGAACCGCCGATTGCACTATGAACCATGATTGCATTTTCAAATGCTTTCCGTGTCATAATCTGTTCCGGTGTGATCTTCTTTTCCACCAGATTCATAATCGCATAACCGGTGTATCGTGCATAATCTAAGATGTCACGCATCGTAGCCGGCACCAAAGCAGCTCCCGGAAGGGTAATCCCCAATGCCTCAGCCATACACTGCATCGTCGAAGCAGTTCCTAAGAAGGTGCAGGCACCTACGGACGGGCACCCGGTTAATTTGAAATTCTTTATTTCCTCTGCGGTTGCCTCTCCACGCCGTTGTTTTAAGGAAAGGTCACCGGCAACCAATGACGTCGTCTGATTCGGACCCGGACGCATGGAACCTCCGGGAAGAAAGACAGCTGGGATATTCATACGCGCAATCGCCTTCAGATGTGCCGGGATGGACTTGTCACAAGAAGAACAAAGAATCATGCCATCCCACGGTACTGCAGAAGCATGTACCTCTACCATATCGCAAATCGCCTCACGGGAAGCAAGCACGATATTCATTCCGTTATGTCCCTGTGCACAGCCGTCGCATACATCTGTCGTATGATACATACATGGCGTTCCGCCGGACTGGAGAACACCATACTTCACCTGTTCGCTTAATTGATTCAAATGTACACTGCCGGGATGTGAATCACCAAAAACATCTTCTATCATGATTTGCGGGCGGTTGACATCTTCATATGTAAAACCGGAACCCATCTGCAATGCATCAAACTGTGGCCATAAGGCACGTTCTTTTTCACTTATCATATGATTTCTCCTTCTCTTATAGGCAGCTACCCAATCCTGGATAAATTCTATCATGCGATAGAGAATGCGTTCAATGTGTTATGTCATTCATATCTATGCTTCTTTTAGCATATTATCCAACGCAGCTGCAGCTTGCTCATACCCTTCTACCTTAATTCCATGGAACCCGCACTCCGTCGCTGCTGCAACATTGTCAGCCCTGTCATCCAGAAAAACACACTCTTCCGGCACCAAATCATATTTGTCAATCAGTGCTTCATAAATGCCCGGTTCGGGCTTCACAATCTTCACCTCATAGGAAATTACCCTGCCATCAATCAACGGCAGAAAACTTAATTTCTCATGACTCACCGCTGCCTCAAAAGAGGTTTTTCCGTAATTGGATAACAGATATACCTTATATCCACGCACCTTTAGATCTTTTATCCAGCCATAAGAATAATCATATTCTTCGATCAAACACTCGGTTCGCTCAAAAATCATACGGATTTCTTTTTCATACTCCGGTGCTCGCTCGATACATCTTGATATGATTTCTTCATCACTCATAAGACTCCGGTCAAACTCATTCCACATCGTAGGATGCAATACAGTAGCCGCTGCAATGCGGTCGAACATTTCACCCGCAAAACCCAAATCTGTAAACAAGCTTTTCCAACGAAAACAGGCAAGTACATTACCGATATCAAAAACGATATTACGAATCATACTCTGTCACCTCATTTTTCCTACTGTACAAAATCTCTCACATATTTTTCCGCATCCGGAGAACCGCTTGCCAACACTAACAGAATCAACGAATATCGAATACAGAGCGTAAAACCAGTGTTTTCGGTGAACCTTCAACAATCTTTACGGTTCGCTTTCCTGCATTCATGTCAAAATAATTATCGTTCAATATGAAATCTGAATCCGGAGAGTCAATTTCCACATACTTTGCATAGGCATCCGCATAAACCGTAATCTCATCACCGGACAATTCATAGCATAAATTCGGATTAAGGAAATCAAAATATTTTGGCACAGTAAACAATGTAGTTCCTTCCGATACAATGCTCCCGTTCACCAAAAATTCATAGCTGATGTATGTGTTGTCCACATCTGTTTTATGGAAGTCCATTTCCTCTAACCAAACGGAGGTAAGCGGCGGTACTTCCATCTCTTTACTTCCTTTTTCTATCACAGCACCTGTGTTGGCTCTTAATGCCCAGTTTACCGTACCTTTCTGTACCTCAAGTGTTTCATTGGTTACACATAATTGAGCTTTTGTCTCATAATCAAATAATCCGGGTTCCATTGTTACTACCGGGCGAGTCGTACGTTCCCCGATCTCCTGGCAACTGATCATAACCGGGGCAAAGAAACGTTTTGCTACGTACTGCAATGCCTTATATCGTCCGAAATAATCAATACTTGCCCAGGATGCCACCGGCCAAATATCATTTAACTGCCAATAGAGAGCGCCCATACATCTGCCACGGTTTCTTCTTAAATGTTCCACTCCATACTTAATCGCGTCCGCCTGCAGTAATTGAGAAGTATAAAGCAACGCTCCAAAATGATTGGGATAACGGTAATTATCTGCCAGATAACTCATAATCTTACCGTTTGCACTACCATTTCGCTGATGCATTTCCATGACGCGGCTGAAAATATTCCGGTCGGATTCTATGGTAAATGAGTTTAGCGTCTTTTCACACGGGAATGACTGGAATCCAAATTCACTTAAATACCGGAAGTACCGATTGCGATACTCTGTAAAAGGTTTTCCTCCGTGCCATACCTCCCAATAATGGCAATCTCCGTAATTCTCATTGCGTGGTTCAACAAAATGACCACATGTACTGGGTGAAGATGGAACATACGGAATCTGCGGACAAACTTCCTTCATAATTTCAGGAACCATTCCTTCAAAAATATCCAGATATCCATCTTTCAAGCCGGCATCGAAACCGCCCCAGTGTGCAAATGCTTCTTCCACTTCATTATTACCACTGATAATTGCAAGGCATGCATGATGTCTGATGCGGGTCAAATTATCATATAACTCTTGACGGAAATTTGCTTTTGATTCATCACTTTCGCTGATCATAGTGCAAGCCACCATAAGATCCTGAAAAACGATGATTCCCATTTCGTCGCAGTAATCAAAGAAGAATTCATCCGGATAATATCCTCCGCCCCACACGCGAATAGCATTAAAATGACAGTTTTTGCACTGCGTCAACAGCCAATGCGTCCGTTCAGGCGTAATGCGGGAAAGAATGTTATCTTCCGGAATGTAATCTGCCCCCATGGCAAAAAAGCGTACGCCATTTACCTCATGACAAAAGCCTTCACCAAAACGATCTTTTTCACGAATCAATTTCAAGGTACGAAGACCGATACGTTTGGTCTGACAATCCACCACGGTATGGTTGTCAATTATTTCTGCTTTTACTGTGTATAGAGGCTGGTTCCCCAGACCGTTCGGCCACCACAACTGCGGATCCGGCACAGAATATCTCTGGTTTGCCTCAATCGCCATCACTTCTCCAGCCGGAGTAACAAGCGTTACCTGCACCTTGCAGGGGGCATCTGTCTGAACAAGGGGTGTGATATAAACATGATCCTTTTCATGCTCCTGCAAAACCTGGAATTCTGTAATACGAGCACTGTCTAATACCAATAATTTAATGTCTCTCCATATACCGGCGTCAGGAAGACGAGGGCCCCAATCCCATCCACTCATGCAAAGAGCTTTTCTGATATGTCCTACTCCATAAAGGCTATGCTCCGGACCCGGCAACGGTTCTTCTTTTTGTTTTTCTTTGATATATGCATCCACAGGATGAAAGACAATATGTATCTTGTTATCACCGTCTGTCAGAACATCCGTAACATCAAATTCATACGTCCGATGCATGTTATCTGTATAAGCCACATGCCTGTCATTGATATAGATGTCACATAGCGTATCCAGCCCATCACAATGTAACAGCACTTTATCACCCGTAGAATTGAAACTAAAGTGTCTGGAAAAGACAAAGGTATTGTCCATTAACTTTAAGGCTGTCAGCTCATTTTGACGATAATAAGGATCCTCCATCAGACCGTTATTCAAAAGAAATGAATACACAGAACCCGGGATCGTATCTTCGCAATGATAGCCGCCTCCGTCCAACTGCCAGAGACCATTTAATGAGAGTTGTAACATTATTCCTGTACCTCCTTATGTAAATGTGACCGCCAAATTAATAAAACATTACGAATGCAATCTTCCCTCAATCGCCTCTACAGACGGCATCGCAGGAATCGCCCCACGTTTCTCCACGCACAGACTGGCAACGGCATTCCCATAGCGGGTAAATTCTACTGCTTCCTGCAAACTGACATCCTCCGGTTTCTTCTCTGAATCTAATAAGCATTTTAAGAAGCCACCCCAGAAGGAATCTCCTGCACCGGTTGTATCTACTATATCTGCCTGATATCCGTCAACTTTGATACTACCTTCTTTGGTGCATATCAGTGCACCTCTGGCGCCCAGAGTCACTGCCACTATCGACACACCCATATCCACCAGCTTCTCCGCTGCACCTTCCGGATCTTCGATATCTGTTAAAAGTGCTGTCTCCTCATCGGATAGCTTCATAACATCCACAAAAGGAATCACAGAACGCATGCCCGCAATCGCTGCATCTTTGCTCTCCCAAAGCGGCGCACGGAAATTAGGATCATACGAAATAATACATCCCGCTTCTTTTGCAATTTCAAGTGCCTTCAAAGTAGTTCCCTTTGCCGGTTCTGCTGTTAAAGATAAGGAACCGATATGAAAAATCTTACTGTCTTTAATCAGGTCTTCCTTAAGTTCATTCTGCGTCAGACAAGTATCAGCACCCGGTTTTCTTGCAAAAGAAAAACTACGCTCTCCCGAATCGGATAATGCCACAAATGCAAGCGTTGTAAATACAGTATCGTCCACCACAACTCCATCCGTACAGATACCGCTATCATGCAACACATCTACTAAAAACTGCCCATGGATGTCATTTCCGACTTTACCGATAAACGCTGTCTTCTTGCCACATTTATTCAGGCATGCCAACACATTTGCCGGTGCTCCGCCCGGATTCTGCTCAAACAATCTCTGACCCGCTTTTGATTTTCCACACGGGGTAAAGTCAATCAATATTTCACCTAATGCTGTTACATCAAACATATTAATACACCATGCCTTTCAAGCATCTGCAAACTTTGGGCCGGAGGCACAAATTTGCGTGTGAAAAAATTTTTTTCACACTATTCACCTACTTTGCTACAGGATATTCATTACAAAGCAATCGATATGGTGCTTCGTCTTCCTCAATCTCAGGGAATCTTCCAACCGGTGGATTGAAACGATTGTCTGTATTATCATCGTTACACTGGCTGACTTCTCCAAGAAGGACCGGTCCGGTTCCCGCTTCTACTTCAAAATCATGATACAAATATTGTTGCACGTGGATACTCTCCCCCGGTGTCAGACGAATCTGTGTTCCAGCCGGTACTGTGTAAGTTCTGCCATCTGTATGTACGGTCACGTCCGATTCATAATCCATCTCTTCGTTTTCCAAAGAATTATATACACGAATCAGCACATTTCCACCGCCACGGTTGATGATATCCTCTGTCTTATACCAATGAAAATGATTCGGAGAATACTGTCCTTCTTTTAGATATAAAAGCTTCTCCGCATACACCTTCGGATATTTGTCCTGCATCGCACGATTCCCGTTACGAAGCGTAATCAATGCAAATCCGACCTTGTCAAAATCATTTAAGCCATAATCCGTAATATCCCATCCCAGCATACAGTCACGTACTTCATCGTACTCATGACCGATATTTTTCCATTCTTCCGGTGTAAAATGACAAAATGGTGGTAAATAGCAATGATATTTTTCACACATTGCTTCTAATTCTTTTAGCGATTTATTGATCTCTGAACGTTTCATAGTTCCTCCTAATATATCCTCCGCAGTCTTCCTTCTCCGCACTGTTCTTCCTTCGGTATTTCCATTTTTTATCTTCTTTTTTACTTCAGCAGTTTAATTTCAGGACTTCCCATAATACCTACCGGTTTACAGCTGTATTCATATTTAAAATCCACAAATTCGTTTGCTGTTTCAAACTGTCTGCCTCTTAAATTTCTCTCCCACTCTTCCGGACCATGCCAATTAAATCCGTCGTCAGTCATATGCAATTGCCCAAAGGAATTGTGTCTGTTTCCGTAAAGTGTAAAATGCAAACAATGTGTACCTACAGATACATCTTCTACAAGAAGATCATATGGAGAATATGCAATGGTTCCCACTTCTTTTCCGTCAAGAGATACAGAAATAACGGTACCCACATAATTTGTAACATTAATAATTGCATCACAAACTTGTGTAGTTTCAAACTGCATTTCATAAGTGATATTCGAACCGTAAAACGGCAATCCTTGAGAAACAATATCACCAAATCCAATTTGTTTACTTGCAGGAAGGATTGTCTTGACACAGCCTTCGCATTTCACATTGAAATCACCAAGGATAAAGCAATTTTCAAGAAAGGTTCTTTCTCCGAACGGATAGGTGACTTCCACTACATTTGCACCCTTTCTCAATACTGGCAACGGAATTTTGCTTATAGACTTGTCTGTGAAATAGCCTGCCGGAGTATTATTTATTTCTTGACCGTTAAAAATAATCTTACATACCTCTGCATCTTCCGTTGCTAAATATGTACCTTCCGCTTCAATTTCACTTTCAAATTCATATTTTACCGAGATTGTATGGGTGATTTCTTCTTTTGGAAGTACCCATGGTTGTGCCCTATTATTCATAAAATTCATTCTGTCACAACAAATCCTGTGAATTTGGCGTATTTCCTCTTTTTCGTGGTAATCTTCATTATCAATTTTATAATTTGCAATATCCAGTAACAGCACATTTTCTTCCGAACGGGTATAGTTTACCTTATCCATCGTACGGATATGTTTTATTATCTTTCTCTCGTCCTGCTTTGCATAAAACGAATTTTCCGTAGGATTACAAAGTTTTAATAAAATGCTGTCCTGCGCAAAGAAAGTATGGTATACGATAGTTTTTCCGTTTTCGATTTTATAGGAAATCCGTCTGATTTCACCAGTCAGCGTATCATATAAAACAGGAGTATATTCACCATTAATAATAATTGTTCTATAAAATGGAAAAACATAATTATTGGACAATTTGCTGCTCATCCAATCGCTCGGGGCTTCTTCCTTCATATGGGCTATAAATAGCCAAAGACCATCGTTATCTTTTCTGCATTGATAAAGCAGATTACTTGTTTGTTCACCGTTTTGCTCTCTTATATCCAAGAAACGTTCGTTTTCCAAAGCAGAAAGTAATTGTGACTTACTGTGCATAACAACTTTACACTTCTTGTAAAGCTCCTCCGGTTTTTTGGAAGGAACGGCATCTACATATTTTGGTGCTTCCCCTACAAAAATAATCTTGCCGCCTGCTTCTTTAAACTTCTCAAGAATGCGGAGTGTTGTTGAGCGTAAGGTTTCGCAGCCGGACACTACAACTGTAGAATACTGCATTTTGCCGACTTCCAAATATTCTGTAATCGATCCTGCTTGTTCGGGAAGAAGTGACTCGGATATGTAGTCAAAGTCAATCAGCCCTGAAAGAAGCCATTCATTGGTTTCCTTAAACTGCATATCCAACATATTTCTGTACAAAGCAGTGTTTTCAGCAGGCCCCCAATGCAGCCAATAGCTTTCAATCGGATGAATCACTGCCACATTGACACTAGGCGTTCCCCTTGTCAATGCTGTATTTAACCGTGCATAATGATCTTCCACATACTTGTATTTTTTATACCAAGGAGACTGATAATTAATCGTGGCAGGAAAATCACGCTTGGCATCGCCCTTCATGGAAACCCAGGAAAGATGAGGAACACGTAATGTCACTCCAAGTGCAGCCTGCCAGTCTCCTTGGAATTTGTGACCACGAAAATCAAAGTCCCAGTTGGTAACACCATAAAGTTCCGATGCCATGCCCGCCTTACCATACTGGCGTACAACAGACTGCACCTGTTTCGCAGTGGTAAATTCTGTTCCGTTGCGGAGTATGTCCATTCCCGGAATACCAAAGTATTTGTAAATCCGCATCGTTTCGCCTACGGATGCGGTTTGGCTTCCAAGTGATTCTTCACCCATAACATGACCTGTAAAGAGCAACTTATTACGTTCACACCACTCGCCGCAATTTTGTGCAAAAGCTTCGGTAAAACGCTTGGCAATATAGTCATGATAATGGTATCTGGCAACGGATATTTCCTGATTTGGCAATTCCCAGAACAATTCCGGCAGCTTTTCAACAATGGAATATCCATACTGCATATAGAATGTTTTATCAAAGTCAAAGGTCCAAGGAAGAACAACCTCGCTTTGGCTGTTTGCATGTCCAAGTGTTCCTTTTACCGTAAACTGAGGCTCGTCCGTAAATATGGACGGTATAACTTCGCCAAATTTGTCGCCGAATTCCCGCTTATATGCTTCATGGGTTACCTGAATAAAAGTATCAATTGCTTCTTTTGATAAAGTGTCCACATAGCTTTGATTATTAAACCATCCGCCCGGCTCACTGGCATAAATGTTGGCATACCATCGTACCGTACCTTCTTTCGCCGGAGCATGAATATCTGTAAGGTATGTATATTCTGCAACTTCTCCGTGTGCATTTAACCGGACATCATATGCTGAAAGAAAATAAGGCTTTCCGGAATCGATAGCGTCCTCAAGAGGCACTACGTTTTCGTCAAGTGTTACACCAAAATGCAGATTTCTTTGTACATATTTTTTTTGAGAAGTGACAATTCCGCCGGCTGCGCCGGAAGGCCATCTGTCTTCATCATACAAATATGCATACATCTGTTCCTGCTCTGCCTTAGAAACACAGGCCCCGATAAGTGCAAAGAAGTCTTCACTTAAATATTTGGTTGCCATACCACAGCGGGAATGCATATGGAAGCCGCCAAATCCCATTTCTTTTAGCTGTTCTATTTGCCAAACCAAATCTTCTTTCTTCAATTCACAATTCCAAGCCCAGAAAGGCGCACCTCTGTACTCACTGCCAGGCTTTCTAAACACTTCCTCTTTTAACGTTTCATTTAAGTTCTGAGGATATAACATACTTGTTCTCCTTTTGTATTTGATTTATTCGTTCCTATTTCAGCCGTATATTCATCTATTTTCCCAATAAAATATATCAAGGCTTAATACGAGGTCAAAATACCCCTCTACTTCCAACAATCTTCATGTTTCTCTTTTGCTAATTATACCATACCTTCACAATTGTTGACACAAGTAATTCGCTTTTCCCCACAACAAAAAACACCTCCGGACGGTTACATTCGGAGGTGTAGTTCATTTAATTTTGTTAAGTTAAAACTATAAACTATATTACTTATTAGCAATAGCAGCCTGTGCCGCACTCGTTATTAGGGATAGATATCTTAGAAGTAATGAACCCTCTTTCTCGGTGAAAGCCATATGAATCATGACAAGTCAGTACTTAGCAGAAGAATGTGCTGAGGTATTTAGCCAAGAAAGTAACTAACAAACCATCTCCGTTTATTCCTATATTCTAACTTCTTTTATTTGTTTCCAGCTTGGCAATGTTTTCGTTATGCTGTAAAAGTTCAATTTGCTTTTTTGCTGAATTGTTTAATCGAACCAACCTTTCTTGCTGTTTCATTCCCATTTCAATTAATTCCGCATTTATATTTTCTAAATTATTCAAAATTATCAAGTGTAGTAAGT
>JAZNXH010000016.1:0-5173 GCA_045593785.1 Lachnospiraceae bacterium | reverse complement strand
AACTTGTCTTCCTAAGACCGCTTGGCCCCCGACTTAGATCAAACTCCGGCACATTTGCCATCGCATAAAGTTCACCGTTCTGAGGGTTCATCACAATAATACTGACGCTCTTTGCCTCTTTTGCCGCCATTGTTTTTTCTGCAAGTTGCTGAGCGTACATTTGAATATTTACATCCAGTGAAGTATACAGATTATTGCCCGCTACCGGTTCAATCCGATTCTCTGCCGCGTTCTCAATCTCAATTCCGTGTGCAGTTGTCAAAGTCAATATCGTACCGTTTGTTCCCTGCAGATGTGTATCATATTTCACTTCCAGGCCGATGATTCCCTGGTTGTCACCGCCGGTGAATCCGAGTACTCTGGACGCCAGATTCCCATATGGGTAACTGCGTTTATAGTCTTCATCTACCATTACACCGGCAAGACCCAGGTTACGGATTCCATCCGCAGTTTCCTTATCGACATTCGACTTGATGCGTTCCATGGAACTGTATTTTTCCACTTTTTTTCGCACCGATTCTTCACTTAAGTCCAGTCGTTGTGACAATTCCCCAATGACACGTTCCGGTTCTTTGATTTGATTATGTATCACGGATATCGTACAAACAGGTTTGTTATCCGCTATCACGACTCCATTTCTGTCATATATGACACCTCGCGCCGCTTTAATGCTCCGTTCCCTCTCATGCAGGGCCTGTGCGCGATATTCATACTCATCTTTATGAATCACCATCAGCCAGAATAACCTTCCGACTAAAACAGACGCAACCACAATAATTCCAATCAGGACATAAAACAATGTTTTTTTGCGAAATGAACCGTAACGCTTCATAAGCACCTGCACAAACAAAGTCACTTTAGTTTATTGCTTATTTCTTCCGACTATGCCTGTTTTATTCCATTGCCGGTACTGCATCTGTATTTTCTTCATCTGTCTGTTCCAAATCAAACACCTGAGGATAACGCAGTTCATAATCAATCTCACCCTCCGGATAACAACCAAGATACGGCAGGATTTCTGTCAGAATATTTCCCGTAATCGTTGTTGCATAGTGACTGCTTGCGCTATATTCTTCGTCCTTTGGTTCGTCGATTACTACATAAGTAACAACTTCCGGCGTGTCTGCAGGTGCGCAGGCAACAAAGGAAACAACGTATTTCTTTGCATCACGCGGTAATTTCTGTGCTGTTCCGGTTTTTCCGCCAACCAGATAGCCGCTTACCTTTGCCTTGGATGCTGTTCCACCCTCTACTGTCTGATAAAACGCTTCCCGAAGGAATTCTGAAGTCGATTCGGATACGGTCTTTCTTACCAGTAATGCATCATTCTCTTTTACAGTCACACCGGCAGAATCTATGATTGATTCCACAACATGCGGTTTGTAATAATTGCCGCCATTTACCAACGATGAAAATGCGGTCGCAATCTGTATCATAGATACATTAAACGACTGTCCGAAACTTGCGGTTGCAAGTTCTGTCACATTTAATTTACTCTCGTCCCAGATGATTCCTTTGCTTTCACCCGGAATATCAATTCCGGTCAGACCTCCGAAACCAAAATTCACCTGATATTTGTGATAACAAGTTCTTCCCTCTAACGCTGCAATATCCATCAACGCACAGTTACAGGACTTCATAATGGATTCGGTCAAAGATATCGTGCCGTGTCCGTAGCGGTTCGCACAGGATATTTTCCATCCGCCGATTTCCTGATAGCCCAGACACTCGTATGTATCATCGTATTGAACCAAATCTTCTTCCAGCGCAGCAGCAATCGTAAATGGCTTATAAGTCGAACCCGGCTCATACGTATCACTGACACAATAATTTCTCCAGATACGGTTCAATGCATTGTATTTTTCCTCTTCAGTCATTAACGCCAGTTCTTCTTCTGTATACCATGCGCTTAAATCACGTGGGTTATTCAGATCATACCCTCTGTTCGATGCCATCCCGAGAACCGCGCCATTGTTCGGATTCATAACCACAATACCGATATTCTCGCATCCTACATTGTCTATAAATTCTGTCGCATAACGTTCAATAATTGTCTGGATATTGGAATCGATGGTTAGTACCAGCGAATTACCATCCACTGCATCCCGAACGGTTCTTTGCAGATTCAGTTCCTCATCGTAATATCCGTATATCCGCCCATTGGTGCCGTTTAACTCGTCGTTGTAGTATTGCTCCACACCCCAGATACCCTGATTTCCTGATGCGGTAAATCCAAGCAGATGGGACGCCAGAGAACCGTATGGGTATTTTCTCACATAGGTTTCTTCAAACCAGACACCTTTTATTTTACTGTTATTCTTCTGAAGGTTTTCAAATGCCTGTACTTTTGATACACTTACCATCTTCTCCAGAATGTAATATTGACTGGTCGGATTCTCATCCAGAATCTTCTGTATCGTATCCTCTGAATACCCAAACACCTGTGACAATGCCTGTTTTGTGGGTTTCAGGTACATATCGTAAGTCAGAACTACTTTCGGGTCCAGAACCACGTTATAGTATTTTTCGTTTCTGGCAAGCACCTGACCTTTTCTGTCATAGATGGAGCCGCGTTCGTACGCAATTTCGGAAGAAACATAAGACTGTTGCTCCAGAACTTTTCTTTTGTAGCGTTCTCCGTCCGACATACCGATATAAGCAATCCGGATACAGAGTCCAATCAAAATTGCCGCAATAACACAAAATACAAGCAATAAGTTTGCTTGCATTTTGTGCGTGAATTTTTTATTTTTAGAGGAGTTATTGGTGTTTTTATTGTTTTTCTTATCCATCTTTCCCGGCGCTTTTCTTTAGCGCATCATCATCTTTAACATTTCGATTTTATCTGTCTTCGGAATATCGCCGAACTGTCTTACATAACCATCATCATTGCTTTCATAATACATGGTCTTGTTCTTATTCGGATATACCATGCCAAGTTCCTGTACGGCAACACGGTAAACCTCATCAAGATTAACTGCATCCAGAACCTCATTGCATGCTGCTACATTTCTATCCTGCAGGTCAGCCAACTCTTCTTCCAACTGACGTATCTCTTTAGTAATCACTACAGTCTCAGACTGCACTTTCAGATACGTAAAGCAAGTATATAAGGTTGCAAGAATCGCAGCCACCAAAAAGCACATGGAGAAGAATCCGATGTTATGCTCCACTTTCGGCTTCGCATATTGTCTTATCTTTGTCTGCTTGGAAGGGGTCTGTTTTGGTATCTCGACAGGAGCCTGCTCCTGTTTCTTCGGAGTTGCCTCCTGAACCGGATTCATCTTCGGCGCAGCATTGCCATAGCTTGCATACTGCTTGTCCTGCTCATCCGGATAAAGCACTCTTGCTGTATTTCCGTCATTCCAATATATCGTTTTCTTACGTTGATAATTGTTCGGATACGTTGCCATGTCATCACCCTTTTAGATTCGTTCTAATACTCTCAGCTTCGCGCTCCTTGCTCGGCTGTTCTCCTCCTGTTCTACCGCTGACGGGAGAATTGGTTTTTTGGAAATAATCTTTACTCTTGGTTTTTTACCACAGACACAGACCGGAAATTCCGGTGGACAGGTGCACGGTGATTCTTCTTGCTTAAATGTCGTTTTTACCATGCGGTCTTCCAATGAATGAAAGGTTATGATGCAAAGTCTTCCGCCCGGCTTCAGCAAATCAATCGTGCTCTCTAATGCGCTTCTCAACTCTTCCAGTTCTTCATTCAATTCGATACGAATTGCCTGAAAGGTACGTTTTGAAGGATGTCCTAAGTTTTTTTGTATCTTCATCGGAATCGCTGCACGAATTGCTTCGTTCAGTTCCCCGGTGGTTTCAATTGGTTTACTCTTCCGCATCGCTACGATGTGCTTTGCGATATTCTGTGCGAATTTATCTTCGCCGTACTCCCGGATGATGTGAGCGAGTTCCTTCTCGCTGTATTCATTCACAATATCATATGCTGTCTTTGTCTGACGCTTGTCCATCCGCATATCGAGTGGTGCGTCTGCCATATACGAGAATCCTCTCTCTGCAACATCCAGCTGATGAGAGGAAACTCCAAGGTCCAGCATGATACCGTCAACCTTATCAATATTCAGTTCTTTTAATATCGAAGGTACTGAGGAATAATTTCCTCTCACAATACTGACTTTATCTTCAAAATCAGAAAGTCTTTGTTTGCCGGCTGCAATTGCTGCCTCATCACGGTCAATCCCGATATATCTTCCACTCGGACCGAGTCGCTTACACACTTCGTATCCGTGACCGGCGCCGCCCATCGTACCATCCACATAAATGCCATCCGGTTTGATGTTAAGGCCTTCAATTGTCTCATCCAGTAAAACTGATATGTGCTTAAATTCGGTCTGATTCATCGGTGACTTCCTATCTTAACTAAAAGCTGATTCCGTACTCTGCCATCTTATCTGCGATGTCGTCCATGTTGCCAAGCGACTCATCGATCTTCTCCCAGCGTTCTTTGCTCCAAAGTTCAATCTTGTTGATATTACCGGAGAATACGACTTCCTTCACAAGACCAGCTTCTTCACAAAGCTCAGCCGGTATCAGAAAACGTCCCTGCTTGTCCGCTTCACAGTCGGTTGCATTTGACATGAACTTACGTCTTAAGTCTCTGGCATCTTTGGTTCCCGGAAGCTTCTTCAAATCTTCTGCAAATGCTTCCCATTCATCATTCGGATAAATGTAAAGGCAGCCTTCCAAACCAACGGTAATCACGAAAGTATCACCAAGTTCATCTCTGAGCTTGGACGGGACGATTGTTCTGTTTTTAGCATCAAGCGTATGATAGAACTTTCCCTTAAACATGCTTTCGTATCTCCTAAATTCGTTGCACTTTACACCACTTCTTACCACTTATAGGCATATTCTACCCCAAACATGGGAAAATTGCAAGTATTTTTAAAAATTTTTCCTGTTTGAGCAAGAAAAAAAAGACTTGAGCACCATATGCTTGCTCAAGTCTTTTCAATCACGCTCTTTACCGCCTCATTATTTTGTAGCCGTAGCTTCTTTTTTCTTCTTCCCAAGCTTCCAATACTGATAACCGATGACAGAACCGCCAATCAGAATCATCAGAACGGATACTAACTGCGATACCGGAATACCGGTGTTCCACAGGAACAACTGATCGGTACGTAAGCCTTCAATCCAGAAGCGG
>JAZNXH010000015.1:0-3299 GCA_045593785.1 Lachnospiraceae bacterium | reverse complement strand
TGGATAAGATTGTTCAGAAGTGTATGCAGAAGAAACAGGAACGCCGCTATCAGTCTGCATCCGAACTGATTCAGGATTTGAAGAATTCAATTAACAATCCAAATGGTGATTTTGTACATATTTCCTCCGGTACGGTTACGGAGTCTCCGACAAGGAAACTTACGGATCGTCAGATGAGAGAGATAGAGACTGCAGCGAAAACACAGTCTACTTTATATTCTAAGGCGGAGCAGAGTAAGCCGAAAAAACTGAAGAATGAAGAAGAGGATGATCTTGACAGCATGGACTCCCGCGTGGAAAAGGCATTGACTATCGGAAGCATCATTGCGGTTATGGTAGTGGGATGCGCTGTATTATACATCATTGCGAATTTCTTCCATTTGTTCGATTTTCTGGATCCGGAGAAGAACAATACCTTGCTTCCGACCTCCCCGCCTTCCGCGACTGCACCGCCGACACCGACCATTTCGCCGACGCCGACCCCGGAATTGGTGGATATGCCGTATGTCATCGGTTTGACCGCAGAGGATGCTGTTACCTCTCTGGATACGGTATCGACGAAGTTTACGATTATCTATGAAGAAGATTATTCCGAAGAATATGCAGCCGGACAGATTATGAAGCAGTACCCGAACAGCGGCGCAAGCATCAGCAAGTCGATGACGATTACGCTGACAGTAAGCAGCGGTCCGGAACCGATTAAACTTCCGAATGTGTATAACCTGAGCCTGAGCGAAGCAAAAGAAACACTCAGTTCCAAGGGATGGAATACAACCGTGATTGAGTATCAGAGCAGTTCCATGGTAGCGGCCGGTTGCGTTATCAGTACCTTGCCGGAACGGTTTGAGATTGTAGAACTGGGTAGCCGTATCGTGCTGTATATCAGTACCGGTTCGGAGAAAATGTCAGTACCGAATCTTCTGGGTAAGACAGTAGAGGAAGCGAAGACCGCATTAATAGAGGCAGGACTGACCGCGGGAACTGTTGAAAATGCATACAGTGATACCATTGCTTCCGGTCTGGTATGTTCCCAGAGTACCGCAGCCGATGCATTGCTGGATGTTGGTGCAGTAGTCAATATCTATGTCAGCATGGGACCGAATCCGAACCCGACGCCGACACCGAGCCCGATTCCGGCTCCGGAGGGTGGAGAGGACATTCCTGCAGTGAATCCGGATGACGAGACTTATCCGGAGGATGAGGATGGTGTGGATGAACCGGAAGAACTGGAGCCGACTCCAATTCCGGATGGCGATCCGCTGTATCGTGGTACGGTTGATATTACAGAGTTCCCGTTCTCTGATTCTGCGCAGATGGTGGATATCACCCTGGAACTTGTGCAGGGCGATGTTATGATTACCATATATGACGAGTTTGGCATAACGGAAGATGACTTTATGATGGATCTTGAGAGTTTCAGCTTTGTATTGGATGACCAACGTTTGACGGCCGGTGCTGCCAATGTATATATGTATATTGATCTGGTACCTTCTGAAACGGTATATACTGTAATGTTAGAGGCGTTTTACGAATGACCGGAAAGATAGTAAAAGGAATCGCGGGATTCTATTATGTGCATACAGAAGAATACGGGGTTCTGGAGTGTAAAGCGAAAGGTGTGTTCCGTAATCGCAGCATCAAACCGCTGGTTGGTGATGATGTCAGCGTAGAACTTTTGGATAAGGAGAGTCTGACAGGAAATATCATTGACGTTCTTCCTCGAAAGAATGAACTGATACGGCCGGCGGTTGCCAATGTGGATCAGGCAGTGGTGATTTTTGCCGTAGCAGAGCCGGAACCGAATCTGAACCTGCTAGACCGCTTTCTGGTTATGATGACAAAGCAGGAAGTGGATACGGTCATTTGCTTTAACAAGTCAGATTTGTCTTCGGACAAGCGCTTGCAGGAACTGGAAGCGACATATCGTAATTGCGGTTACCGGACGTTATTTATCAGCGCAAAGAAGCAAAGCGGGACAGTAGAACTGCGGGAACTGTTGCTTGGTAAAACTACGGTGCTTGCCGGACCTTCGGGAGTCGGAAAGTCAACCGTGATGAATCTGATGCAGCCAAAAGCAGGGATGCAGACAGGGAGCGTCAGTGAGAAGATTAAGCGCGGAAAACATACGACCAGACATTCCGAATTGTTTTACCTTGCACCGGAGACCTATCTGATGGATACGCCGGGATTTAGTTCACTTTATGTTGCAGATATGGAAAAGGAAGAATTACAACAGTATTTCCATGAATTCCATGCGTTTGCACCGGAGTGCCGTTTTGCAGATTGTGTTCACATCGGCGAAGCAGACTGCGCAGTGAAACAAGCCCTCACAGAGGGAAAAATCTCTGCGATACGGTATGAGAATTACCGTCAGATGTATCAGGAACTGCAAAACAAGAAAAAGTATTAGTAGAATATTGCCTTATATTATAGAAAGGTAATTGAAAGGACGCATAGATAAATGTATAAGTTAGCACCATCCATTTTAGCGGCTGATTTCTTCCGCCTTGGGGAACAGATTAAGGCAGTGGAAAATGCAGGAGCAGATTATCTTCATATTGATGTCATGGACGGTATGTTTGTACCGAGTATTTCCTTTGGGATTCCGGTGGTCGAGACCATCCGGAAAGAATCCGGCTTAATCTTTGATGTACATCTGATGATTGAGGAGCCGGGACGGTACGTGAAGCAGTTTGCGGCAGCCGGAGCAGATATTCTCAATGTGCATGTAGAAGCTTGTACGCACTTACAGCGTACGATCGCTGAGATCAAGGAGATGGGATTAAAAGCCGGTGTCACCCTGAATCCGGGCACTCCGCTGACAACACTGGAGTATGTTTTGAATGACGTGGATCTTGTGTTGATTATGTCAGTAAACCCGGGCTTTGGCGGACAGAAGTTTATCCCGTTTACATTGCAGAAGTTGAATGATTTACGGGAAATGCGTCTTCGTAAGAACGCACATGCAGAGATCGAAGTGGATGGCGGTGTGACTCTGATGAATGCAAAAGAAATCATGGAAGCCGGAGCAGAAGTGCTGGTATCCGGAAGTGCAGTGTTTGCCGGAGATATTGAGGCGAATGTAAAAGCATTCCGTGCGTTGATGCAATAAGAGTGCAATCAAGTTAGTTTGTGAGTAATGAACCGGAAGAACGGTTGAAGATAAAGGAGAAATTAAGCTTTATGAAATTAGGAATCGTAGGTTTGCCGAATGTAGGCAAAAGTACATTGTTTAACTCTTTGACGAAGGCGGGTGCAGAATCTGCAAATTATCCCTTCTGTACGATTGATCCGAATGT
>JAZNXH010000014.1:0-11958 GCA_045593785.1 Lachnospiraceae bacterium | reverse complement strand
CAGAGCACCGTGAAGGGCACCTGCTGCACCGGCCTCAGACTGCATCTCGGAAAGAACTACTTCGTGTCCGAAAATGTTCTTTCTGCCTTCGGTTGCCCATGTGTCAGTGTAGTCTGCCATCGGGGACGAAGGGGTGATGGGGTAAATAGCAGCTACATCGGTAAACGCGTAAGACACGTGAGCAGCAGCTGTGTTACCATCCATGGTTTTCATTTTTCTGGCCATGATATATATCCTCCTTAATAAATTTAAAAAATTAAGCTTAGTGAGAAGTCATAAAACGGCATCTCGAATGCGGCGTTTTAAAATGAAACGCCGTGCTAACGTATAGATTAACACGAATCGACGAATTAGTAAAGAGTTTTAACCTTTTATTTCATGCGTTTTTCTTGATTTTTTCGTGAATTCGGATACGATGTCCAAGCCATTGAAACATCCGATACACGACCCGGGCACGCATAGCAAAAGCATTACACAACAATTATCATTTTTTGCTTTCTTTTTTTGCAAACTACGCAATAAAATTACTCTTTTTTTGGTGAAATCAACGAAATATTTTGTTTTATTAGATAAATAATCCACAAATCATATGTTTTTTCTTATATATTTTCACATTTTCCTTGAAAAAAACCGCAAGATAAGGTATATTTTTGACAATGGTATATCCATAATTCCATATATTAAGGAGAGAGATTATGGCAGAACAAAAAAAACCTTTAGTTACACATATCTATACCGCAGACCCGTCAGCACATGTATTTAACGGCAAGCTGTATGTTTATCCGTCTCACGACAGAGCTCTGGATTGTCCGGACGACGATGACGGTGATCAGTACCAGATGGAAGACTATCACGTTCTTTCCATGGATTCCCCGGATGCTCCGTGTGTAGATAACGGTATGGTGCTTCATGAGGATGAGATTCCGTGGGTAAGCCGCCAGCTTTGGGCTCCGGACGCTGCTTACAAGAACGGCAAGTATTATCTGTTCTTCCCGGCAAAGGATAAGGACGGCATCTTCCGTATCGGCGTTGCTACCAGTGATACCCCTGCAGGCAAGTTCACTCCGGAACCGAACTATATCGAAGGCAGCTGCAGTATTGACCCGGCAGTTCTGGTAGACGATGACGGCAAAGCTTATATGTACGTTGGTGGTCTTTGGGGCGGTCAGCTTGAGAAGTGGCAGACCGGCGAATTTACCGAGAATTATGTTGAACCGGCAGAAGACGGCCCGGCATTGGGACCTCTTGCTACTGAGATGACCGATGATTTACTTGCTTTCAAGGCTCCGTTAAAAGAGATTAAGATTTTGGACGAGAACGGTGATCCGATTCTTGCAGGTGACCACGACAGACGTTTCTTCGAAGCTCCGTGGATGCACAAGTATAATGACACCTACTACCTTTCCTACTCTACCGGCGACACTCACTATCTGTGCTATGCCACCAGTAAGAGCCCGATGGGACCGTTCACTTACCGTGGTCGTATTTTAGAGCCGGTTATCGGTTGGACCACCCACCACTCCATCGTTGAATGGGAAGGCAAGTGGTATCTGTTCTATCACGATTCTTCGTTATCCGGTGGTGTTAACCATCAGCGTTGCGTAATGTTCCGTGAACTGAAGTACAACGCAGACGGAACCATCCAGTGCATGAAGCCGTACGAAGACTAATTGTTCGAACGTTAATTCAAAAATAAAAGCAGGAGCTTAATGCTCCTGCTTTTTTGTTCCGTTTTATTAAATCTCAAAAAACTCAATCAACTGCACCATCATCTCAACCTGAGCTTTCTGTTCCTCGCTGACAGCCGCAGTTTCCTCTGAAGTTGCAGAGTTGCTGTCTACAACATCCGTTACGACTGCGATTGTTTTATTTACCTCGTGCATATTGTCCACTTCGTCATGCAGCATTTCTGCAATCTGTCCCATCTTCTGCGTGGCATCCATTGCATTCTGCATTACTTCGCCCATGCTTGCTGTAGTCTCATCCGCAATCAGGATACCCTTTTCCACCGCCTGAACTGTCGTTTCAATCAGTGCAGCAGTTCTGCTGGAGGCTGCTGATGATTCTTCTGCCAACTTCTTTACCTGCTCTGCAACAACAGCAAAACCACGACCGGCATCCCCTGCTCTTGCTGCTTCGATTGCAGCATTTAATGACAACAGATTTGTCTGCTCTGCGATATCTTCAATTGCGCTGATAATCGAACCAATCTGTTCTGAACATTTATTAATCTCAACAATGGCATTCTTCAGTTCTTCCATATGAGTATTGCCTACCTGTAATGCCTGTCCTGCCTGCGTTGCAATACTTACTGACTCCTGTGCAACTGCTGCGCTGTTTTCCATGCCGTCGGACATCCGCTTCATCGCACTTACCAGCTCTGTCATCTTTGCCGACTGCACCAGACTTCCTTCTGCAAGGTCCTGTGCCGCGCCGGCAAGCTGATCAGAACCGGAATTAATCTGATCCGCAGCAACACGCAAGGTGTTCAAAGTCTCATGCATCTTCGTCCTGATTGTCTGCAGAGACTCTTCAATCACTTTAAACTCACCAATATAATTGGCCGATGTTTCAAACCGGTAATCACCATTTCCCATCTGCTCGAGAATATCGGTTACCTCTCCAATCACCTCTCCCATGTTACGCTTCATAAAGTTAATCGACTTTACCATGGTGCCGACTTCGGTATCATTCTCTTCCAAGTCAAATGATGCAGAAAAATCACCGTCCGCCATATGTTTCATCTGTTCCGATACCTGAAGTACCGGCTTCAACAGTTTCTTGCTGGTAAAAATATACATGCGCACAAACTGCATAACGACATTCAGCAGCGCAATCACCAGAACAATCTGTAACAAGATTTGTACCTTGCCCAAAATATCGATCTGCACCGTTTTTCTTCTTTGAATCGCAGAAATCAAATTCTCTGTATCATTGCTCGCGGCTTCGAACAAATCCTCATAGGTTGTTCCGAATACAATTGCGGTTGCTCCGGCAGAATCTCCGTTCTTAGCCAATTCAATGGCTGATGCTTCTAACGGAAGCATCTCCTCTTCATCTGCAATGATTTTATTCAGCATTTCCCACTCGTCAGCATTTATATCTGAGTCATTCAGCACATCCAAAGCCTTTTCTTTATTCTTTTTTACATTGGCCTCATTTTCATAGATGTCAAGGTAATGCTGTTTCCCGGTGATAGCATACGACTGAGCAGCAAATGAAAGATCCTTGGACCCGAGACGATACTGGTCCAATGCCTGCAGCATCTTAACTCTGGCGTTTTGCGCACCACTGAGCCAGAGATTAAATCCAACCGACAACAGCAGAACGAAGCCGCCGACAATCATTGCCCGCGTCATCTTCTTAAGAAGCAGGTTCATTCGTTTTTCCTGTCCCATGTTCTCAATCTTAGCACTTGCTTTGTGATTCTCAAATTTCTCGCTTGTCCAAGCCATGTTGTGCCTCCTTTGTATAACCTCTGTTCCTTCATTAATTTCCTTTATTTTACCCCTATAGCAACAAAAGCACAATACTTTTTGTATCCATATGATTCCATCAATTCCCGTCTCGAATAAAACAACGCAACAAAAAAGAGTCACTCGCGAATTTCTTTCAAAAGTGACTCTTGTGTTTCAAAACAAAAACTATCTTAGTACAGCTTTGCACCTGCCGGGATATGACGATCTACCATCAGAAGATGAAGCTTTTCTACACCCTCTTCCTGATGTACTGCGGAGAGTAACATACCGCAGGACTCAATGCCCATCATCGCACGCGGCGGAAGGTTAGTGATCGCAATCAAAGTCTTGCCTACCAGTTCTTCCGGCTCATAAAACTCATGAATACCGCTCAAGATAGTGCGGTCTGTGCCAGTACCGTCATCCAGCGTGAACTGAAGGAGCTTCTTACTCTTCTTTACCGCTTCACAAGCCTTAACCTTAACTGCTCTAAAGTCAGACTTGCTGAAAGTCTCAAAATCTACACAGTCTGCAAACAGCGGTTCAATCTCTACCTTAGAGAAATCAATCACTTCATTTACAACTGCTGCTTCAGCTTCTTCGGCTGTTTCTGCCTTCTTCTCGCCCGAACCGCCAAGACTCTTCATCGTAGGGAATAAAAGCACATCGCGAATGGACTGAGAATTTGTCAACAACATTACCAGACGGTCAATACCGTAACCGATACCACCAGTCGGAGGCATACCGATCTCGAGTGCATTCATGAAGTCCTCGTCGGTGGTGTTTGCTTCTTCATCACCGGCTGCAAGTGCAGCTTCCTGTGCCTTGAAACGTTCTCTCTGGTCAATCGGATCGTTCAGCTCAGAGTAAGCATTACACATCTCTCGTCCGTAAATGAACAGTTCGAAACGCTCTACATATTCCGGCTTGTCCGGCTTTCTCTTGGTAAGCGGAGATACTTCAACCGGATGATCCATAATAAAGGTCGGCTGAATCAGGTGTTCCTCAACAAACTCTTCGAAGAAGAGATTCAGGATATCGCCCTTCACATGACGTTCCTCGTAGTGTACACCTTTCTCATCTGCTATCTTCTTAGCAGCTGCGGTATCCGGAATCTGATCAAAATCCACACCCGCATATTTCTTAACCGCATCCAGCATGGTCAGACGCTCGAACGGCTTGCCAAGGTCAATCATTTCTTCCGCATACGGAACCAAAGTTGTACCACAAACCTTCTCAGCAACATAGCGGAACATGTTCTCGGTCAGATCCATCATACCGTAGTAATCGGTATATGCCTGATAGAGTTCCATCAAAGTGAATTCCGGATTGTGTCTGGTATCAACACCTTCATTACGGAATACACGGCCAATCTCATATACTCTCTCCAGACCGCCGACAATCAGGCGCTTCAGATAAAGTTCAAGGGAAATACGGAGTTTTAAATCCTCGTCCAGTGCATTGTGGTGGGTGTTGAACGGTCTTGCAGCAGCACCACCCGCATTGGATACAAGCACCGGAGTCTCCACCTCAATGAAATCCTGTGCATCCAGGAAATTACGGATTTCGCGGATAATCTGGGAACGCTTCAGGAAGGTGTCCTTTACTTCCGGATTCATAATCAGGTCAACGTATCTCTGACGATAACGGATATCCGTATCGGTCAGTCCGTGGAACTTTTCCGGAAGAATCTGCAGGGACTTGGATAACAAGGTTACTTCCTGTGCATGCAGGGAAATCTCACCGGTCTGGGTCTTGAATACAATGCCGCGCACACCAATCAGGTCGCCGATATCGTATTTCTTAAAATCTGCATACGCTTCTTCACCGATATCATCACGCTTTACATAACACTGGATACGGCCAAGCTTATCCTGAATGTTGGCAAAAGACGCCTTACCCATAACACGCTTGCTCATCATACGGCCTGCCATAACTACTTCCTTGCCGTCGTATGCATCAAAATCATCCTTAACATCAACAGAATGATTGGTCACATCAAATTTGGTAATTACAAAAGGATCTTTTCCTGCTGTCTGCAAGTCTGCCAGTTTCTGTCTTCTGATCTGAAGCAGCGAGCTGATTTCCTCTTGTGTCTGTGGAGCCTGGTTCTGAACATTATTCTCTGCCATCGTAATCTTCGCGTGTTATGCACGCTCTCCTTTCAGGTACTAAACCCGACCCAAAATCGTTCGGGTTAAATATTTCACCCTGAACGATTCGTCCAGGGTGATTGTATTGTAGTGATTAGTTTGCTTTGTTAATCTCAAGAATCTTGTACTTAATCACGCCGGCCGGAGTATCTACAGATACCGTCTCACCCTTTTTCCTGCCGATAAGAGCCCTGCCAACCGGAGATTCGTTGGAGATCTTACGCTTCATCGTATTAGCTTCGGTCGCACCAACGATCTGATAAGTAAGTTCTTCCTTATACTCTTTGTCAAGAATCTTTACAACACAACCGATGCTGATGACGTCAATCGCAATTTCATCCTCGTCAACAACTTCTGCATTCTTCAAAATCGTGTCAATTTCTTCGATACGCTTTTCAATGTCACGCTGCTCATCCATTGCTGCATCATATTCTGCGTTCTCGGAAAGGTCTCCCTGCTCACGGGCCTCCTTAATCTTCTGCGCAACTTCTTTACGTTTGTTCACCTTCAAATCGGTGAGTTCATCCTCAAGTTTCTTCAGTCCTGCGTACGTTAAAATGTTCTTTTTAGTCTCAGCCATTGGTCTCCTCTTTCTATTATTCGGAAGTTTGCTGTGTGACATTATAGACCATCACCGAAAGCTTGTCAATCCGAACTTCTTCTTTAATATATACGCGAAAATGGTTTTTTCTATTCTGTTCTTTTTATTTCTCAGCTTCTAACGCACAAGAACCGCCGCAGCGGTTCTTGCTCTATCATGTCTTATAATGTACTTGCTTATGCTTCCTTTTGCAGCTTCTTTGCCTCTGAGCCAAGCTGCTTCATAATCTGCATCAATTTTTCAATACTTTCGAGATTCATATTGCAACCGTCCAATGTCTCCGTTGCGCTGGCAGATACTTCCTGTGTTACCGCAGATACATTATCAATATTACGAACCACCTTCGTGTTTGCAACAGCAGCTATATCAACCGTTGCCTTCAACTGTTGCGCCTGCTTGGAAATCACACCTGCGCTGCTGCGGATGCGTTCAAAGTTCTCAGCCGTACGTCCTACGGACTGATTCTGAATCTCATTACTGTTGAGCAATTCATCTACGGCTGTAATAACTTCCTCAATCGAATGTCCGATGTTCTCAATCAGCTTGTTAATCTCAGCTGTTGCATCGTTCGTCTGGGATGCCAGCTTAGCAATCTCGCCTGCAACAACCGCAAAACCTCTTCCGGCTTCTCCTGCTCGTGCAGCCTCAATGCTTGCATTCAAGGCAAGCAATGCCGTCTGATCGGACACGTTGCTGATAATTCCCACGATATTTTCCATCAATCCTGCATCCTCACGCAGTTCCGTCATTTCTTTTGCAACCGCTTCACCGGCAGTCTGCGATACCTTCACCTGATTCAGAAGTTCTGTCATACCTTCCGTTCCGGTACTCAGGCAATCTGCGGTGGAATCCAGTTCTTCCATAATCGCACCGGCAACGGATTCCACTTCCCGAATCCCCTTGTCAATCTCGTTCGTGCTCTCCTGCTGTTCCATAATCGCCTGCGCGGTCTCGTTGGCACCACCATTCAGATTTTCCATGGACTGCTGGGTAAGAAGAATCGCATCATGCAAGCTGGTCGCTTCTTCCACAGCGTCTTTCACGCTCTCATTGATGGTCATTGCAACCTGTAATGTAGTATCAAGTAACTTCTCGGACTGTTCTTTCTCAAAATCTGCCTTATCAATATTGGCCTGTCCAATCTTCTCTACTCGCTTAATGGATAACACAGAGAAAAGACAGGTCAGGATAATGCAGGCAAATACGATTTCGGCATTTGTAATATCTTCTGCTTCCAAGCCGGTTGTAACTGCCGTCTGTATTATATCTGCAACATTAATTAAGAATGCAACACTTCCTAACGAAATACAGAGTTTTAAATCCACGAAGATAATCATCGCTGCAAAAATAACCAGCACATAACAAAAAGCCATCTGATTTGCGGATGTCAGCATAACATATCCATAAACAACGGAAAATCCGCCAGCCAGAATATATCGGATTGCTCTTGTGTCTGGCTTCTTCAAAAACATAAGAATCGAACCAACACTCGGCAGGATACAGAACGTAGCAATAACGAGATAACCCAGCAAGGTGCGCTGTCCCTTCAGTACTTCAACAAGATATGCTGCTACCAAAACCAGATTCATGATGGTTACTGCCAAAATTGCAGTCTGCTTACGACTCATCTCTGCATATAAAGGATTGGATAAATCTCTTTTATTCTTTTCCATAACGTGCCCTTCTTTCTCTGTAACAATTGCAGATATAGATATGCTTTTGAATATTATAACGCAATTTCATTCATTTTTCCACTGTTTATTTCCCCGGTTCGATGGTTTTTCCCAGCTTTCCGCAAAAACCGTGCAAACAACCTGTCAGAATCCGACATACCGTCTTGCATCGCCGGTCACTGTAACGCACTGCCAACAACGACTGCCTTACAGCATGTTTCATCCACAAACGGTTCTTGCCTTCACGATGAAAAATGTAAGTCAGGTTCCGCGCTCTGTAATATTCTTTCCAAGATGCCTCCGTTGTCTCCTTGAACTCTTTCTTTCCGATACGAACTGTCTTTTTCTCCGCAATCGGATGCAGATACACCGATTCCACTACAGTTGCCACTGCAGCTCCCGCATTCACGGCACGGATCTGATAGTCTTCTTCGTCGCCTTTGATAAAAAACTCCGGATTCGGAAATCCGATTGCTTCCACCAGTTCTCGTGAAATGACTGTTCCGTTGAACGGATTAATTGTTCCACAAAGCAGCCCCCCGGTTGCACACTTTACTGCTTCCATAGCACTGTCAATGCCGGTCAGACCAAATGCCATACGTTCCCCGTCCAAATCAAGCACCAAGGAATTCAACATCAGACAGGAATTTACTTTGTGAACGTTCTCTGCCGTTTCGATCAAACGTTTCATCATCTCAGCATCTGCCGGTCTTCCGTCATCATCCATCAGACAGATGTAATCATATCCATCCTCATAAGCCTTCTTGACGCCGGTATAGAACCCTCCCGCACCGCCGATATTTTCCGGAAGATAACAATACTCTATCATCGGATTGCCCAACAGTCCTTCGTCGCGGAGCATCGCTTCTGTCCCATCGCTGCCATGATTATCCATGATATAGTACCGATCCACCAACCGGGTCTGTCCAAGAACCGCATGCAGGTTTTTCAGCAATTCTTCTTTTCGGTTGTAAGTTACCACCACGGCAGCTACCGACATACTCGTTCTCCTTTCCAATAGCAAAAAAGCACTTCCTTCGAAGTGCTCTCGTTAGCTGGGCTACAAGGATTCGAACCTTGAGATGACGGAGTCAGAGTCCGTTGCCTTACCGTTTGGCGATAGCCCAATGTTGTGCTTGTTTGTCAGCCACGAACGCTATTATAACGCATGGTTCACAACAATGCAAGCACTTTTTTATCTTTTTTTCATTTTGAAGTTTGAAAATTTTACTTCCCTTTTTTCATAAACCGCCGTATAATATTAGCTAAGCTGTCGATGCTACTAATATGCTCGGCATCGGCGATGACGAAAGGAGTGTATTTGTATGAAAAAATTTATTAAGTTCTTACTCGCAGTAGGCTCCCTCGCAGGTCTCGCTGCAGGCGGATACTATGTCTACAAGAATTACATTGAGAAGAAGGACGCTGACCTTGTTGATGATTTCGACGAAGAGGATGACTTCGATGATTTTGATGACGATTCCCGTGAATATGTTTCCATTAACATCACTACCGAAGAAACTCCGGCTGAAGAAGCTCCGGCTGAGGAAACACCTACCGAGAACAGTGAAGAAACTTTCTAATTTCTAAAAAACGTACGAAGCGTCTCCGTGTAATAACGGAGACGCTTTTTTCTTGCTCTGCAAACTTACGGTTTATCTCAGAAGGAATATCCGTGTTCCTTCATCCATACTAATACCGCACGCCTGAACTCCTCATTTTCTGAACCGTCAAAGGCTTCCATAGTACTTGTCTGTCCCAATGGCGGAACCTGTGCAAACTCCACTGCGCCATTCTCATAGATCAAATAATAACCCGGTTCCCCGGCACTATCCCTTACAAAAAACTCGTACAAGCGGATTCCCTGCTCGTTCCTGCGCATTATTACCGATTCTGCCTGCATGAGGCTTTCTGTCAACAGCGCCACCGCATTCTGTTCTTCCGGCATCTCCACTGCGCCATTCTCCTGCGCGGGCTCCCCCTGCACTGCATCGGCAGCATCTGCCATCACTGAACACTCCTCATCTGCCACCGCATACCCATAATCACATTCACTCTCCGCTTCCGGTACAGCAACACTGTCACAATCTTCCATTACCATATCGGTTGCCACGGACGTGGTGCTTCCGCCGTTGCTTCTTACAGACTCCATTGCCGTTGTCATTGGTGCCGCACTATCTTTGCCCGTACGCATCGTAGCAAAACGAAGTGCAAATCCGCCTACAACCAGCACAAAACATGCCGCAATCACACCTGCAGCACGGAACAACGTACTGCTTAAGCCCTTATACTTCGTTGCACGCGCTTCCGATATCTTCTGAATATTGCTCTTAATCTCCTGCTCCAGCGCAGCTTCCTTGTCCGCGGTTCTTGCCTGTTGCACTGCTTCCAAAGTTCTTGCAATCAGTGATTCGCTGACACAGATGCCTGCGGATTCCAGCTCATTATTCAATTTATCGCTCAGTTCAGTTTCAAAAAACATGTCATATACCTCTGTCATCCGCTATCTCTTTTCCAACAACTGCCTCAATTTATCTTTCGCCCTCGACAGGCGGCTCTTCACCGTACCTTCTGCAAGTCCGAGTGCCTTTGCAGCCTCAGGAACTGTCATTCCCTGAAAATATACACACAGCACAACATCCCGGTGAGCTTCCGGCAGGCTCATGACAGCCTTCCGTACCTCCTGCTGGGTTTCCCTGCGCTCAATTCCGTCAAAATCATTTTCCGAAATCATGCCGTTTTCCGCAGTCAGTGTATTCTCCTGAAACTCCTGCAAGGGAGTCACTCTCCGGTTATATGCACTTTTCAGATAATCCTTGCAGGCATTTACTGTAATCCGTATCAGCCAGGTCTTCACGGAACTTTCCCCACGAAAGTTCTCCTTATTCCTGTCCGCCTTGATAAATACTTCCTGAAAGATATCTTCCGCTGTATGAATATCCTTCACATACATATATGCAGTTCGGAGTACATCGTTTCCGTAAGTACGCATCATGCTCTCGAGGTCCGGACATTCCGGAACTGCTTCAACGGGCGGAACACCCTTCAGCATATTTTCCTCACTCATCTATGTTTCCTCCTATACGAATCATCACGTAATCGTAAGTCTCGTATCCTCAAACAATCCATTTTATTGTCTGTAAAACAACATCGCGACTCTCGTATAGTGTACTCTAAACACATAGACGATGCAAGCCGCGATTTGGTTTCATATTTTTTTCACAATTTAATTCTTTGGGAAGACTAGTTCTCAAAAGAATTAAATTCTTTAAAAGAATTTTAATTCTTTTTGAATTCCGCCAACTGCAATCCCTTGTTCCGGTCGATTACCGTATTGATGCTCCATGCATGGGCGAATAATAACAACGGATTGCCTTTCATGTCACAGACACGCTTCGTATCAGAAGTTACAGACAGCTTTGCTACATCCGTATCGCCGACTACCCAGCGAATGTGCTCATACGGCAGCATCTCCATACGGATTTCCACACCGTACTCGGACTCCAGTCGGAATTTCAATACGTCAAACTGCAGCGTACCAACAACACCGACGATGATTTCTTCCATACCGGTATGGAACTCCTGGAAAATCTGGATTGCACCTTCCTGCGCAATCTGCGTTACACCCTTGATGAACTGTTTT
This sequence comes from Lachnospiraceae bacterium, assembly GCA_045593785.1. Classification (GTDB taxonomy): domain Bacteria; phylum Bacillota; class Clostridia; order Lachnospirales; family Lachnospiraceae; genus SZUA-448. The sequence goes on along the minus strand of JAZNXH010000014.1, from coordinate 430 downwards.
CGTTTCATCGTATCGACCTGACGAATTTTTGCAAAATGCTCCGGTGCAAAAGTCGGGATGCCTTCGTATTCGAACTTGTCGCCCGGCATACAGATGGTGTCACCAATGGAGAAAATACCCGGATCAAATACACCGATGATATCACCGGCATATGCCTCATCCAGTATCTTTCTCTCCTGTGCCATCAATTGCTGCGGCTGGGACAGGCGCATCTTCTTCGCGCCCTGCACGTGGTACACTTCCTGCTCTGCATCAAAACGGCCGGAGCAGATACGCATGAATGCGATACGGTCACGATGTGCCTTATTCATATTTGCCTGAATCTTAAATACAAATGCAGAAAAATCGTCCCCGATTGGATCTACAATACCTTCATTGCTCTTTCTTGCAAGCGGTGCACTGGTCATATCCAGGAAATGTCTAAGGAACG
>JAZNXH010000013.1:0-2332 GCA_045593785.1 Lachnospiraceae bacterium | reverse complement strand
AAGCGGTTTCCCACAAAGCTCCATATACTGTTTTGCCACGCTGCTCTGCATGCGCGTGCCACGCCCGGATGCCGGGATAATCGCTGTTATTTTCATCAATCAGATTCCATCCACTTCATTGATAATACATATCGACCATTCAATCGTCTCTCACTGTTATGCCTATCTTGTTCCAATCTTCAAATTCGGTACCGCATTCAGGTCGAGTCCCGCAAAGTTCCCCCTGCGATATTCGTAATAAGCTGCAGAACCAATCATCGCCGCGTTATCCGTACAGAGTATCGGTGTCGGATAATACAACTTCATGCCGTTCTTCTCTGCCGCTTCCTGCATACCGGCACGAAGTGCACTGTTGGATGCCACACCGCCCGCAATCGCCACGCGGTCAAATCCGAAGTCCTTCGCTGCTGCGATGGTACGGCTCACCAATACATCTACGACTGACTGCTGGAAGGAAGCAGCGATGTCCGGTACAAAAATCTCCTCACCTTTCATCTCTGCCTGATTCAGGTAATTCAGCACGGCAGACTTCACACCACTGAAGCTGAAGTCATACGGTGCTCCTTCAATCTGTGCTCTCGGAAATGCAATTGCCGAAGGATTGCCTTCCTTGGCTGCTTTATCAATCTTCGGTCCACCGGGATACCCTAAACCGACCGCTCTTGCTACCTTATCAAATGCTTCACCCGCTGCATCGTCATGCGTACGCCCGATAATCTCATACTCACCGTAATCCTTGACCTTTACCAGATGCGTATGTCCGCCGGATACAATGAGACACAAAAACGGCGGTTCCAGTTCTGCATGGGTGATATAGTTCGCAGACACATGCCCTTCGATATGGTGTACTCCAACCAGCGGAAGATCCGCCGCATATGCCAGAGACTTTGCATACCCGACGCCAACCAGAAGTGCGCCAACCAGACCGGGACCATAGGTTACTGCCACTGCATCCATATCGGCAAGTTTCACCCCTGCCTGTTCCAACGCTTCTGTCACTACATAATCAATCTTTTCAATGTGTTTTCTGGATGCAATCTCCGGCACTACGCCGCCATACAGCGTATGCAGGTCAATCTGTGACGAAATCACGCTGGACAGCACCTCGCGCCCGTTCTTTACGACCGCTGCTGCCGTCTCGTCACATGAAGATTCAATTGCAAGTATTGTTACATCACTCATCGTTCAACCTCTGTACTGTCAATCCGTTCCCAACCGACGATTTTCCATCTGCCATCCTCCTGTTTTCTCAGAAGGAATTTTTCATTTACCTGTCCGGGGTGTTTTGCTTCCATAATGGTATAACTTACATTCAAGCTTGCAAAGCTTCCCATCTCATTCTCCCATTCAGACACGCTCTTTGCGCTCTCAATCTCGCACTTTGCAATCGTACGATCCAGCATATCGTACTCTGCAACCTCCAGAATCAGCGCATCCACATGTTGCTGATACGGATTATTTTGTAAAAACTCATCATCAAAGAGGAGGCGCAATTGTCCTGCCAGTGCCTGCACCTCTGCATCACTGACATCCTCATTATGTACACACTGTAAAATACGGTTATACAGCTTCAGGACCTCACGCACCGTAACCGGATATTTTTTCTCAATATCCATCATGATAAGTTTCTCGGCTTCCGTCTGCTGCGCCTCGATCTGTGCCTGTTCCTCCGCACGTTCTTTTGACTTTTTCTGCGCCAGAAAAAAGCATCCGAATATCAATACAACCAGAACCAACAGAAAGATAATTGTCCCTAAAGTTCCTGATTTCTTTTTCTTCTTCATCCGTCTGCTCCTTTCATCTCATACTATTCGTTCTTATCAAACTCCAGCACCGTCGTCTTGCCGTCTTTACAGGTCTTTGCATTTGCAAAGATTTCTCTTGCCGTATCAATACACAGATCCGGACGCACCATAGACGGGCTGTAATGTGTCAGCCACAACTCCTGCACTTCAGCTTTCTTTGCCAGTTTCGCTGCTTCCGCAAATGTCATGTGCTTATGTTCTGCTGCTTTCTGCTCGGTTCCCGGTTCGCCGTACATACCCTCGCAGATAAAGAGGTCCGAACCGGTTGCCATCTCTGCAATCACCGGCACCGGTCTGGTATCGGTACAATACGTCAGCTTGATACCCTTTCGCTCCGGTCCCAGAATCATATCCGGTGTGTATACTTTTCCGTCCAGTTCTACTGCGTTACCCTTCTGAAGCGGATTCCAGAGTTTCAGCGGTACGTCATTTGCCTTTGCAAGTTCCGGTTGGAACCGTCCGGCCCGCTTCACTTCCAGCGTATATCCGTAACAGGTGATATTATGATTTACGCGAAAAGCATGAAT
>JAZNXH010000012.1:0-3082 GCA_045593785.1 Lachnospiraceae bacterium | reverse complement strand
TGTCCGGCAATCACCAAGCAGGCAGACGGCACGACGAAGATTAACGATACAATGTGTAATGGTTGTGGTCTGTGTGCACAGGTTTGTAAGTTCGGTGCAATTGAAAAAGTGGAATTAAATAAGTAGGCGGATAGGAGGGAGACGATATGGAAACGAAAAATATCATGATTGTCGGCGTAGGCGGACAGGGAACCCTGCTTACCAGCCGAATCTTAGGTGGTATCACCATACATGCAGGTTATGACGTAAAGCTTTCCGAGGTACACGGTATGGCACAGCGCGGCGGTAGCGTAGTTACTTTCGTGCGTTATGGCGAGAAGGTGGCTGAACCCATCGTAGAAGAGGGTCAGGCAGATGTTCTGATTGCATTTGAGCGTCTGGAGGCACTCCGTTATGCTCATTTCCTGAAGAAAGACGGCGTTCTGATTGTGAACGACCAGCGCATCGATCCGATGCCGGTAGTGATTGGCGCAGCACAGTATCCGGAGGGTATCATCGAAGAGCTGGAAAAGAAGCACCGTGTTCTGCGTGTGGATGCGATGGCAAAGGCAAGAGAGCTTGGCAATACCCGTACGTTCAATATTATTGTTCTCGGTGTAGCGGCACAGCATATGGATTTCTCGAAGGAAGACTGGCTTGAGGTAATTGAAAAGACGGTTCCGCCAAAGACGGTAGAGATTAACAAGAAGGCGTTTGAAATCGGTTATACGCTCTAATAATCCGGAGGTGATTGTATGGTAAAACAGTTATCGATATTTGTACAGAACGAAGCAGGCAGTCTTGCAAGAGTTACCAATGTGTTCAAAGAGAATCAGATTAATATCCGTGCGATTGCATCGTTTGACTCGCCGGAATTTGGTATCTTACGTACCATCGTTGATCAGCCGGAGGCTGCAAAGAAGGTATTGGAGGAGAATCATTTTATTGTAAGATTAACGGATGTGCTTGCAATTGAACTGGAGGATAAGCCGGGCGAACTGGATCGTGTGCTTGGTATTCTGGCAAAAGAAAACCGGAACGTGAATTACATCTATTCGTTTGTTCTGCGTGGCGTGAAAGAGCCGTTGATGATTATCAATCTGGATGATCTTGCCGGTGCAACTGAGCTCCTGCAGAAGAATGGCGTAAAAGTAGTAGATAGTATTTTATAAGCAATAGGTATATTTTCCCTGCCAGCCGTCTATACTCTGTATGACGGATGATTCGGAAGAAAACCGGAAATTTGATGAAAAGTCCGTGACACAAAAGCGTGTACGGACTTTTTTATTTGGTGGACGGAAGGGGAGGATAGGCGATGAAAAAAGAAAGGAAACGGCAGGCGCGGATGCGGGCGATCAACCGGAACCGGATGGAAGAACGACTTCGTTCGGAATTGGAGATTACCAAGCGCAGTCTGGAAGCAGCACAGTCGAATTTTCAAAACGTGGTAGATGAAGAGTTGATTGACTGTTATATTTATGAAGTAAATGCGGCACAATCAAGGTATGCATTTTTATTGCGAAAGTTAAAAGAGTGCCAGGGGCGAAGTATGGCATAAAAATTGATGTAGAAAATACGGGGATGTTTTTGACAAATCGGATAGTAAAACAGCAGAGAATCAAAAAATCTGCTGTTTTTTTGTGCGCAATTTTTAGCAATATAACGAAAAATATTACAATGATTGACAAACGCAAAACGGCATGGTTATGATGTCGCTACGCAAGGGAGCGACAGGGGGGAATGCGATGAAACAGAGACTGGCGATTTACGATACGGACCGCTTGTATAGCGGACGTCTGACAGAATATATCAATGAAAAATCGGATATCTACGGGCTGAGTGCGATTGCATTTGAGAGTGAAAGAGCGCTGCAGGAATACATGCAGACTTCGGTGCCGGAGTATCTTTTGTGTGGGGAAGATGTGGTGGGTGCAGGGTACGACAGCTTATGCGGACAGTTGTATCTGTTGTCGTCGTCACCGCCGCCGGAGAAAGATCTGCGAACGATATCCAAGTATCAATCGGCAGAGCAAATACTGAAAAAGCTGATGGCCGGACAGTTGTTGCAATTGCGAAAAGTTTTGCAGGAGAAGGTGTTGGAAGCGCTGGATTACTCCAGAGAGATATCGGACGATGAGTTGTTGCGGATTGTAGAAGAGGTTCTGCACCGGGAGGGTGTGGGCTTGCTGGAGCAGGAACAAAATCAGATGATAAAAGAAATCTTCAACTCTCTCCGACGGATGGATATCCTTCAGGAACTCCTGGAAGATGAGTCCGTAACAGAGATTATGGTAAATGGTGCAAAGAATCTGTTTGTGGAACGAGAAGGAAAGCTTGCCCGTTATGAAGGAAGTTTTGAGTCTGAGAGGAAATTACTGGACATTGCACAACAGATGGCGGCAGGGAGTAACCGACGGATCAATGAGACCTGCCCCATTACCGATACAAGACTGCCATGCGGATCCAGAGTCAATATTGTTCTGCCGCCGGTTGCCCTGGATGGCCCGGTGATTACAATCCGCAAATTCGCAAAAGAAAGTATAACGATGGAACAACTTATCCGGCTTGGTTCGCTTACGGATGAAGTGGCGCTGGTACTGAAAAAGCTGGTGAAGGCAGGATACAACATCTTCATCAGTGGCGGAACCGGTTCGGGAAAAACAACATTTTTGAATGCACTTTCGAACTATATTCCACGGGAAGAACGAGTGGTTACAATTGAGGACTCGGCAGAGTTACAACTGCGCAATATTCCGAATCTGGTTCGTCTGGAAGTAAAAAACGCCAATGTAGAAGGCAATCATGCAGTTGAAATCCGTGAGCTGATTCGTGCCAGTCTTCGAATGCGTCCGGATCGGATTATCGTAGGTGAGGTACGGGGCGAAGAGGCAATCGATATGTTGCAGGCGATGAACACCGGGCATGATGGGTCGTTGTCAACAGGGCATGCAAATTCTTGTGCGGATATTCTGTCGCGTTTGGAGACGATGGTTTTGCTGGCATCGCAGATTCCGGTTCTTGCTGTAAGAAAACAGATAGCGTCTGCCATTGATATCATAATACAACTCGGACGTCTGCGTGATAAGAGCAGAAAGGTTTTGGA
>JAZNXH010000011.1:0-4984 GCA_045593785.1 Lachnospiraceae bacterium | reverse complement strand
TGGGCATAAGAAGCATCCGATGAGTTATCACGGAACCGGCGACATTTATTCGAGTACCTGTGTAGGTGCTATGATGAACGGTTTCTCGTGGCAGGAGGCAATGCGGATTGCAGCAGACTATACTGCAGAGTGCATCCGGATTACCTATGAGGAAAAGGGTGGCGCTTGGTATGGCGTGCATTTTGAACAGGCGATTCCGTATCTGCTGAAGCTGCTTGGAAAGTAATGCAGTTGTAACTGCTGGAAAAGACGGGCAAAAGAAAAGAGCGTGGACAGCAAAAGCTGTACACGCTCTTATTTTGTCTTAGAGAGGAAAGACATTATCGGTGCCACTGTTCGTTCAGGAAGTTAATGCGACGTTCCAGCCAGTCAGTAAGGTATTCGATGGCTTGGGTTTCGTTTCTGCAGGAGGCTGCTCTTGCAGAAAGCTCGCTGACGAAAGCGTCGTTGTTGATGATGTTGTTCCAGCGTTCGTAGTTTTTCGCAAATGCGGTTGCACAATTGGCTGCGTCTGTCTCAATCATTTGCAGTGCACGTTCAAATACTTTGTCATCGTAGGCTGCCGTCCAACTGTCTTTCACCAGGTCCTGATACCAGTCGAGATTCGCGAGAACTGCAAGCCAGGGATTGATGGTCTCGTAGCCGCCGTAAGCGGGACCACCATTGACATCCGGAACAATATTGGCAGCATAGAAGCCGGTTCCGTTCGGACAACGGCTCTTAAGACCAAGTCCGGAATCAAAATCCCAAGGAGCGTCAAAGGTGAGCTTTTTGTTGCCGTCCGGGCCGAAGTCTGCGGTCATATAGAAACTGGACCAGTAGACGTCTGCATCACATACGACTTCATTTAAGATATAAGTATCAACCAGAGATTGAATATCTACTACCTGTTCTACTGCCTCCCGTGGGGTCAGCTCAGAGGACAGGCTGATTGAACTATAGTCATCGTTGAAGCAATATGCTTCGTTGTTGTATGCTGCGGCATACATAATCCGGTATACATTATTTACGAAGGAGGCAATGAAATCGTGCTGTTCCTGGGAGTAAATATCACTGGAGATGGTCATACCGATGGCTGCCTTATAGTCGTGTTCGCCGGTGCTTAATGCGGTCATGGTTCTTCCACTTCCTCCGTTGCCGTCGTACGGAACAAGGGGAGCATTGTCTGCAAAATCAACAATGAACTGATGCAGGGCATCTTCATTGTAAAAATATCCGTCGAGTTCCATGAAGTAACCGATATCGGTACCGGTGTATCCGCTTGCAAGGTCGGTAATGTTAACACGTTCCGGATTTACCTGCTGCATCTCGGTCAAAAGATATACACCCCAGTATTCGCCGTTGATGAAGACTTCAACAAACTCGGCATCCGCTACATAATGTCCATCCCGCTGCATCAGGTCCCTCGCAATGGAAAGTGCGGTTTTATTGCGAAGCATCGAAGCATCCTTGTACTCTGCAAGCAGAAGCCAGTTCTTGAATTTGTTTCCGTCATTCAGGCGGAGCATGTCCTGCGGCTTGTTAAACTTAATACGTAATGGTTTTTTGTCGTAGTTGGTTGTCCAGTTACCGCGCACCTTGACTTCACCGGCAACAGAATCGAGCATCTTGGTGCCGTCAATGTTAACCAGAGAGATTGTACACGCTTCATAATACGGTTCCGGCGGCATCTGGTAGTTGGGGGTCCAGGACGCAATCGATTCGGCAACATGCCGGGCTACCGGCTTGGTTACAAAGTTCATCACGTCAGCATCCTGACTGACCGTCTCGATGGATATTACGGGTAAGGTAGTGGTAACATCAACCAGACTTTGCGGTTGTGTATTATCGTCTGCGGAACAGCCGCAGAGGAACAGACTGAACATAAGTAATAGTAATAATTGTGGAACGCGTTTTGACATCATATCGTCTCCCTGTGTTGTAATAAATCTGCATTATTTTCTCATGAGAATTCTATCATGAGAATTTCCTCATAATAATTCTATCATGAGGAATGGATAACGGTCAATGAATCTTTACGATTTAACGCGTCAAAGGATTGACATTTTAAGGCAGGGAAAATATAATGTAAAGTAATTTTTTAGCAAGGAGGGATCGATATGGTTATCGGAACAACGAAGGAATTAAAGAATCATGAATATCGTGTGGGCCTCACTCCGGATAATGCATCCGCATATGTTGCCCAGGGACATAAAGTATTGGTGGAGAAGGCCGCCGGCGCGGGTGCGGGCTTCATGGATGAAGAATATATCGCTGCGGGTGCGGTGATTAAGGATACGCCGCTGGAGGTGTTCTCCGAGGCAGATATGATTGTAAAAGTAAAAGAGCCGGAAGCTTGTGAGTATGACTATCTTCACGAAGGACAGATTCTTTACACTTATCTGCACCTTGCACCGAATCCGGCGCTTGCAAAAGCTCTGCTTGATAAGAAGGTAAAGGCAATTGCATATGAGACCATTACCGACGAGCTCGGCAATCTTCCGTGTCTGCGTCCGATGAGCCAGATTGCAGGCCGTCTGTCCATTCAGGAAGGTGCAAAGTATATCGAAAGCAGTTACGGCGGACGCGGTATCCTGCTTGGCGGTGTACCGGGCGTAGAACGAGGTAAGATCGTTATCATCGGCGGCGGTGTTGCCGGTACCTATGCGGCAAAGGCAGCAGTCGGTATCGACGCACAGGTTACCCTGCTGGATGTGAATCCGAACCGTCTTGCATATCTTGAGGATATCTTCGGTGCATCGGTAACGACGCTGTACAGTACAGAGGCAAACATTGCAAAGAGCCTGAAGGAAGCGGATCTTGTAATCGGTTCCGTGCTGATTCCGGGCGGCTCTGCCCCGAAGCTGGTTCGCCGTGAGCATTTAAAGCTCATGAAGAAGGGAGCGGTTATCGTAGATATCGCAATCGACCAGGGCGGATGTTGCGAATCCTCCCATGTAACAACACATGATAATCCGGTATTCATTGAAGAAGGCATCGTACATTACTGCGTAGGCAACATGCCGGGTGCAGTACCGTATACTTCTACCGTGGCACTTGCCAACTCGACCTTCCGTTATGGCAACCTGATTGCAAATTACGGGGTGGAAGAGGCTGCAAAGCGGAATGCAGGCGTTGCAAACGGTATCAACATTTACAACGGCATGTGCACCAACAAGAACGTGGCAGACAGCTTAGGTCTTGCGTATGTGGATGTTATGGCGGCAATCGGTGCATAAACCGGAGCAACCGTATAAATTTGGTATGAAAGAAAGCGGCATCGCGGAATTTTCCGGGTGCCGTTTTCTATTCAATAAAATATTGAATATCTATATAATAAAAAAACATTTTATTTTCGAAAGGAAATATGTATAATCAAACCAGACAGTGTGCTGCTGGACAACAAGAGGTAAACGGCACAGGAAAGGCAGGAATATATAATGAAAGCAAAAGGCTTAAATCCGTATTTACCGTCATGGGAGTATATTCCGGATGGTGAACCGTATGTATTTGGGGACAGAGTGTATATTTATGGTTCTCATGACTTTTACAACGGCTATGTGTTCTGTATGGGAGATTACGTATGCTGGTCTGCACCGATTAATGATCTTGGTAACTGGAGATACGAAGGTGTGATTTACCCGCGTAATGAGGATCCGCTCAATAAAGAAGGTAAGATGTGTCTGTATGCACCGGACGTAACGGTAGGTCCGGACGGCAGATATTACCTGTACTATGTGTTGGATAAAGTGTCGGTTGTGTCTGTAGCTGTTTGCGATACACCGGCAGGCAAGTATGAATTCTATGGCTATGTGCATTATGCAGATGGTACCAGACTGGGCGAGAAGCCGGGCGACGAGCCGCAGTTTGATCCGGGCGTATTGACTGAAGGTGATGTGACCTATCTCTACACCGGTTTTTGCGGCAGAGGTGACAAGAGCAGACATGGTGCGATGGCAACCGTACTCGAAGCAGACATGCTGACAATCAAGGAAGCACCGGTATTTGTAGCGCCTGGCTATGAGTACAGCAAGGGTACCCAGTTTGAGAATCACGCGTTTTTCGAGGCTCCTTCCATCCGTAAGAACGGTGATACCTATTATTTTGTATACTCTTCGGAAGTAATGCATGAGCTCTGCTATGCAACCAGCAAGTCTCCGACGAAAGACTTCGTATACGGCGGCGTTATCGTAAGTAACTGTGATATGCACATTGATACTTATAAGCCTGCAGATATGCCTGCAGCGTATGGTGCAAACAACCACGGTAGTATCGTAAAGATTAACGATGACTGGTACATCTTCTATCATCGTCAGACCAATGGCAACTGGTACAGCCGTCAGGGCTGCGCGGAGAAGATTCAGATGGAAGCAGACGGTAGCATTAAGCAGGTAGAGATTACCTCCTGTGGTCTGAATGATGGTCCGCTTCCGGGTGTTGGTACCTATCCGGCTTATCTTGCATGTAACCTCTTTACGGACACTCCGTCCATGTATGTTGGCGGCGACCGTTTCCCGAAGGTTATGCAGGACGGTAAGGATGGCGATGAGTATGTCGGCTACATCGGAAATGTAACCAACAGCACCACGGCAGGATTTAAGTATTTTGACTGTAAGGGTGTGAAGAAGATCCGTATTGCTGCAAGAGGTTACGGTAACGGAACCTTCGAGATTAAGACGGCATGGGATGGTGAAGTACTTGGAACGGTAACCGTAGCATACACCAATGTATGGGAAGATTATGTAACGGATGTCAATATTCCGGACGGTGTACATGCGCTGTACTTCCGTTATACCGGCGGTGGCAACATCCATTTCAAAGAGTTTGAGTTAATTTGTGAATAATGCGATATATGCGGGAATTGTCTTTGGATGATTCCCGCTATTGCAATGAAAAGCTGTATCTTAATGAAGTCACAACAAAAATATAATGATTCATAACGGATTTAGCAGCAGGCAGTTGTCAAGAGGCAGCTGCCTGTTCTATAATTACATCAGCGCGGAAA
>JAZNXH010000010.1:0-15177 GCA_045593785.1 Lachnospiraceae bacterium | reverse complement strand
GCCTTAAATCCTGCCTTCTCATATGCCCGGATTGCGCGCGGATTGCTCTTATGCGGGTCAAGAATTACCGCATCTGCACCCAATTCCTCTCTCAGATACTGACACGCCACTTTGCAATACTCCGTACCGATTCCCTTGTTCCAGTACTCCGGCTCTCCGATGAACTGATCCATCGCAAATATCATCTCTTCCGTCTCAGGATAATCGTATTCTTCAAACAACTCACCCTGCACCCGATACATCTGCGCGTAACCAATCGGAACCGAGTCATACTCAATCATCATCCGGTAGAAATCATCCTCTTCTTCCGTATATTTCTCACGAATCGTCTCCGCAGTAAACTTGCTGTCCCTGCCATCGTAAAACTCAAGCACCCGTTCGTCCGTCAACCATTTCAACATAAATCTAAGGTCATCTTTATTATTCATTGGACGAAATGAAACCTTCTTTGCATTCGACATCGCATTTACCTCTTTTGCGTCAAAAAAGGCTCCCAAGAAACTTGGAAGCCTTTTGTTAACTGTAAAGTTAGTCTTACTCGATGATAGAAGCAACCTTACCGGAACCTACGGTACGACCACCCTCACGGATAGCGAAACCAAGACCCTGCTCCATAGCCATCGGATGAATCAGTTCGATAGTCATCTCGATGTTATCACCAGGCATACACATCTCAACGCCGTCCGGAAGATTTACCATACCGGTAACGTCAGAAGTTCTGAAGTAGAACTGCGGTCTGTAGTTGTTGAAGAACGGAGTGTGACGACCACCTTCGTCCTTGGTCAATACGTAAACCTGAGCGGTAAACTTCTTGTGGCACTTGATGCTGCCCGGCTTACAGAGAACCTGACCTCTTTCGATCTCGTTTCTCTGAACACCACGAAGGAGTGCACCAATGTTATCACCAGCCTGAGCCTCATCAAGAAGCTTACGGAACATCTCGATACCGGTTACAACAACCTTACGGATATCTTCCTTAATACCAACGATTTCAACTTCTTCAGATACATGAAGAACACCACGCTCTACACGGCCGGTAGCAACGGTACCACGACCGGTAATGGAGAATACGTCCTCGACAGGCATACAGAACGGCTTGTCGGTCTCTCTCTGCGGATCCGGAATCCAGCTGTCAACTGCATCGAAGAGTTCAAGGATCTTGTCGCCCCACTCACAGGTCGGATCTTCAAGAGCCTTAAGAGCGGAACCACGGATAACCGGAGTGTCATCGCCCGGGAACTCATACTCGGTAAGGAGATCACGAATTTCCATCTCAACGAGCTCGAGAAGTTCTTCGTCATCAACCATATCACACTTGTTCATGAATACTACGATATACGGTACACCTACCTGACGGGACAGAAGGATATGCTCCTTAGTCTGAGCCATAACACCGTCGGTAGCAGCAACTACGAGGATAGCACCATCCATCTGAGCAGCACCGGTGATCATGTTCTTAACGTAGTCAGCATGGCCAGGGCAGTCAACGTGTGCGTAGTGTCTAGCCTTGGACTCGTACTCAACGTGTGCGGTGGAAATCGTTATACCACGTGCCTTCTCTTCCGGAGCCTTGTCGATCATATCGAATGCAACGGCTTCACCGGTACCAAGTCTCTGATTAAGGGTCTTAGTGATAGCAGCAGTAAGAGTGGTCTTACCATGGTCTACGTGACCAATGGTACCGATATTACAATGCGGCTTGCTTCTTTCAAATTTTGCTTTTGCCATTTTGAAACATCCTCCTTTAATTTGCTCATTCTGAGCTTGTCTTATAAGTCATGTGCGGCCTATCTCCGCGATTGCGGCTTTTGCCGCCCTATACGCCCTATTATATTTCATATTTGAAATATTTTCAAGCATAATTTCTTGAATTTTACAACGTTAACGCGATATCGCGCTGCGTATCATTATTTGCCGGTTTTGTTGTTCAAAACCTTCTCCTGTACGTTCTTCGGAACTGCCTCATAGGTAGAGAAGAACATGGAGTAAGCACCACGACCCTGGGTCTTGGAACGAAGGGTGGTGGAGTAACCAAACATCTCGGACAACGGAACGTATCCTCTGATGAGCTTGGTACCATTGATATCCTCGCTGCCTTCGATACGACCACGACGGGAGCTGATGTCACCGATTACGTCACCCATGTATTCTTCAGGAACGGTAACTTCAACACGCATGATCGGCTCAAGCAGAACAGGATTTGCCTTCTTCATTGCATCCTTGAATGCCATGGAACCGGCAATCTTGAATGCCATTTCGTTGGAGTCTACTTCATGGTAAGAACCATCGTAGCAGTTTGCATGAACACCGAGTACCGGATAACCACCAAGGGTGCCAGCCTTCATAGCGTCTTCAATACCTGCGGATACAGCCGGGATGTATTCCTTCGGAATTGCACCACCGACAACGGTAGACTCGAACTCATAGGTCTTCTCACCGTTAACATCCATCGGTGTGAAGATAACCTTACAGTGACCGTACTGACCACGACCACCGGACTGCTTTGCATACTTGCTGTCAACATTAACTTCCTTCGTAATACCTTCCTTGTAAGCAACCTGAGGTGCACCTACGTTTGCCTCAACCTTGAACTCACGAAGGAGACGGTCTACGATAATCTCCAAGTGGAGCTCGCCCATACCTGCGATAATGGTCTGGCCGGTCTCTTCATTGGTAGATACGCGGAAAGTCGGATCTTCTTCTGCAAGCTTAGCAAGCGCTTCGCCCATCTTATCCTGACCAGCCTTCGTCTTCGGCTCAATCGCTACGTCGATAACCGGCTCAGGGAATTCCATGGACTCAAGGATAACCGGATACTTCTCATCACAGATAGTGTCACCGGTAGTAGTAATCTTAAAGCCTACTGCTGCAGCAATATCACCGGAGTAAACCTTATCAAGTTCCTCTCTCTTGTTTGCATGCATCTGAAGAATACGGCCTACACGCTCTTTCTTATCCTTCGTTGCATTGAGTACATAAGAACCGGAGTTCAGAGTACCGGAATACACACGGAAGAATGCAAGCTTACCAACGAACTGGTCGGTCATAATCTTGAATGCAAGTGCTGCAAACGGCTCTTCGTCAGAAGACTTACGGGTAACTTCGTTACCATCCATATCAACACCCTTGATATCCGGGATGTCGGTCGGAGCAGGCATGTACTCGATGATTGCATCGAGAAGCTTCTGTACACCCTTGTTACGGTATGCACTACCGCAAAGTACCGGGATGATTTCACAGGAAATAGTAGCTGCTCTCAAAGCCTTCTTCAGTTCTTCAGTGGATGGCTCTTCGCCTTCCAGATATTTTTCAATTAACTCATCATCCGTCTCACAGATAGACTCAACCATAGCTGCACGATAAGTTTCAGCCTCGTCCTTCATGTCGTCCGGAATTTCTTTGATCTCGATCTGATCACCCTTGTCGTCCAAGTAGTAATAAGCCTTCATCTCGAACAGGTCGATGATACCCTTGAAGGTATCTTCCTTACCGATCGGGAGAGTCAACGGAACCGGATTCTTGCCAAGTCTGGTGCGGATCATATCTACTACGTTGTAGAAGTTTGCACCGGAAATGTCCATCTTGTTAACGAATGCCATACGCGGAACGTTGTACTTGTCAGCCTGACGCCATACGGTCTCGGACTGAGGCTCTACACCGCCCTTTGCGCAGAATACGCCGACAGCACTGTCGAGTACACGTAAGGAACGCTCAACTTCTACGGTGAAGTCAACGTGTCCGGGAGTATCGATGATGTTGATTCTGTGCTCAGGAGCACCCGGAATCTTCTTATGCTCGAACTCCTGTGTCCAGTGACAGGTAGTTGCTGCGGATGTGATCGTGATACCACGCTCCTGCTCCTGTTCCATCCAGTCCATGGTAGCAGTACCTTCGTGGGTATCACCAATCTTGTAATTGATACCGGTATAGTACAAAATACGCTCAGACAAGGTAGTCTTACCTGCATCGATATGCGCCATAATACCGATATTTCTAGTTCTCTCTAAGGGATATTCTCTGACAGCCAAGAATTTTTCCTCCTAATCTACTGACTAAAGAGATAAATAATGCAACAAGTGCAAACCCCACACCTCTCGTATTATCTCTATAGTCTTTACCAGCGGAAATGTGCGAATGCCTTGTTTGCCTCTGCCATCTTGTGCATATCTTCTTTACGCTTCACAGATGCTCCGGAGTTGTTAGCGGCATCCATAATCTCGCCTGCAAGTCTGTCAATCTGGGTCTTCTCACTTCTCTTACGGGAGAATGTGGTCATCCAACGAAGTGCAAGCGCCTGTCTTCTTTCCGGTCTAACTTCGATCGGAACCTGGTAAGTAGCACCACCAATACGGCGAGCCTTTACTTCCAGTAACGGCATAATATTGTTCATAGCTTCCTCAAAGACTTCCATAGCGTCTTTGCCGGTCTTTTCAGCGACTTTCTCAAAAGCGCCGTAGACGATCTTCTGAGCAGTTCCCTTCTTGCCATCCAGCATGATGTTGTTTACCAGCTTGGTAACAACCTTACTGTTGTACATCGGATCTGCCAATACGTCTCTTTTCGGTACATGTCCTTTACGTGGCATGTTACTTCCCTCCTTAATTATCACCGGATGTTCTCCGGCATTAACTCAACGGTACTCACTTAATCGTGTTCATGCTCAGGTAATCTATTCTCAAACCGCACATTGCAAGCAGCCATCATGAGAGTGTTCGTTCTGAAGGAATAATATTAACCCTGCATTCACTGGTACTGTTTTATTTCTTTGCGTCTTTCGGTCTCTTTGCTCCGTACTTGGAACGAGCCTGTCTTCTCTTAGCAACACCTGCGGTATCCAGAGTACCTCTTACGATGTGGTATCTGGTACCCGGAAGGTCCTTAACACGACCGCCACGGATCAGAACAACGCTGTGCTCCTGAAGGTTGTGGCCTTCGCCCGGGATATAACTGGTAACTTCGATTCCGTTGGAAAGACGAACTCTGGCGATCTTTCTAAGAGCGGAGTTCGGCTTCTTCGGGGTAGCCGTTCTTACTGCGGTACAAACGCCTCTCTTCTGCGGAGAGGAGCTGTCGTTCAACTTCTTATTTAAGGAGTTGTAAGACTTCTGTAATGCAGGAGAAGTCGACTTCTTTTCAATGGTCTGTCTGCCCTTACGAACTAACTGGTTAAATGTAGGCATCTTCTTCCTCCTTGTTGAAATCACTTCGTATTTTCGTTTGGCTGCTTTGCTACAGATAATGTCTGTATCTCGCACGCGATATCATCTGATACGATTCCATCGCGTTGCGCCCTGTACTTTCATCTTGCGATTTTTAGGCATAGTAATGCCGTACATAGCGCGCGCAGAATACATTATACGTTCACTATGTACGGCTGTCAAGCATTTTTTATTGAAGTATAAATTCTGTTCGTAAGCTTTCTCTGTTCTGCCAGTCAAATGCATACAGATAAAACTTGGTTCCCGACTTTATCTGCGGAAGTGATACAAAACAGCTTGTCTCATCATACCATGTTACATCTGTCTCGATTATATTATAGGAAGAATTGTAGATTCCGGACTTCTTATAGCGTTCGCTCATTCCCCGCTCAATATACACTTTCTTTCCAATAATTATCGCTGCAGTTTGTTTTTCTTCCAGGAAACAAACGATTCCGCCGTCTTCCGGCAACATCTCGGCAGCGGTCGGGAGGTTCGGTCCCGTTCGATAAACCATCACTTCGAGCTTGTCACTCTCACGCGTACCTTCCGTCGCCCATAACAGAAGCGAAGTTCCTGCCGGTTGCGGCGGAATTGCTACTTCATACTTTCCGCTGCCATCTGCTTGTGCATTGTAGCGTTGTCCGCCTGCCGTCTCTACCCAGACCATACTGTACGGCAGTGATACGCCGTTCACAACACGTCTTCGGTTCGTAACAAACTCCACACTCGGCACTGCCACGATACCCGGATCAATATTATCAACATAAACATGTGAAATAACACAGTCTCCTGCCGTATCTGTTATCCGTACACTGTAAGTTCCGTTATTGCTGACATTAAACACTTCATCACTGACCTTGGTCGCCAGCGCCCAGTTCGGATCATCTGCTTCCGTAAGCAAGCCTCTGCGATACACGATTTCTTTTATCGAAGCACCTTCCGGAACTGACACGGTCGTTACCTTGATCGGAACATAGCTTCCGGTTTCTTTTGTAAGACACTGTGACAATACAACTGCAAGTTGTCTCGGTCGTACAACATACTTTCCCCAGAAAAACTGCAGACCGTTACGTAGACCACTCACATGCTTGTAGTACCAATCCTGCTGCTTTCCGTATTCCAGCATCGCACTATCCGTACCGAACGCAAATTCATACCCTTCTGCATCTTTGAACTTCCAGTTATTGTCCGGTGTCACCCGGATTGTTCCAAACAGAGCCTGTTCTTCCAAGTAATCCATTACAACATCTTTCCCATTCACATACGGAAAATTCGCGTAAATTGAATCTGCTTCCGACGGCATAAACCAGAAATTCGTTTCATACGTATCCGATGCAATAATGAACTCCTGTGTACCGCTCACTTCCTTGCCGTGATATTTCAGATTCGTAATCCGGTAATTCTTATAAGACACCATCGTTCCGTCCGGTTGGTAACGCGCCGGCTGTGTCAGGTCTACTTCATAGCTGATTCCGTCAAATGCAAACAGCATACTCCAATCCGAAAGACATTCTTCATTTAATAAGGTAGAAACCTCAGGATTCTTCTTTGTAAAATTCGGAAGGATTGTCTCAAACTGCGTCCCCTGTTGTGCGTAGATACTTGCCGAATATTCCAGCCACTCGCGCAAATTAGTTCCTGTAATCTTATAGAGATACAAATATCCGCTCGGACGCTCGGAAGATGCCGTGCCGATAATCTTCGCCACATCGGACGCTGTAATTTCCGATTCAATCGTTATGTAATCATCCCTGCTGTCCAGTTCGTTCTTCGTAACTGCAACAATCGGATAAGCCGCATATGTCGGAAGATACTCCCGGATATAAGACGCAGCAAACGCAATCTTCGCATTGTTCAGCAACTGGTACAGCGCACTGTCATTCACTACACTGTCTGCATTCGTCAGTACTGTACCCTCTTCCAACAGGAAACTCCGGTTATCGCCCTTCTTCTTAATATAACGTTCAAAACGATCAAAGACCGTGGTCACCTCTTCCGCTTCTTCTATTTCCTCTGTCACCGGTACCAGACGTGTTCCTGTTCCGTTCACCACAACGCGTCCGTCCTCACCATAGGTTACAGCAAACTCCATCACACCCAGATTCTCTGCATGTGACCCTACCGCAACGACCGGTTTTCCATAGATCAGTCCATTGGTTCCGTCAACATAGGAGAACTTTGCATAGTCGTCACCGGTAACCGGAAACTGTTCATGCGTATGCGAGGTTACTACTGCATCAATATCTGCCAGCTTTGCAAGTTTTGCACCCGGAGACACGGTTGCATCGGAACTAATCAAACCGATTCCGCCGTGAATCAATGCAACCACCACATCGACGCCGGACTCTTTCAGACGTTTTGCTTCCGCGCTGACACTGTCATAAACATCAACCCCGCAAAGGAAGCCGGAATAACGCTGACGCTTCGATGAAATCGACTCTCTGGTCGCCCCTACGACACCGACGGTAACCGGAACTACATTTCCATCCGGCATCACAACCTGCTTGTCTATCACAATACTTGGAGCAAATGCAGTCTCTCCGGTATCATCATAAAGCAGATTGCTCACAACCGTTTTTTCGTACAGTCCCGAACCCTGTAGCTGACCCAATATGTACTCCCACGGATAATCCAATTCGTGATTGCCCAATGTAATTGCATCATAGTCAAGCAGCGCCATCGCCTGATAAATCGGCTGTACCAGTTTATCATTATAATCATAGAAGAAATCCGTCTCATAACTGTAAAGCGTATCCCCTGCATCCAGCAATACCGTATCGCTTTCGGTTGCAGCACGTTCTGCGCCAATCAGGCTCGCCAGTCTGCTCAGTCCACGGTCCGGTTCTTCTCTTCCCAGTTCCGAATTGTACGAGGTCACCTGTCCGTGCAGATCGGCAGTCGCCATAATCTTAAGCAGCCCATGTGGAACCGTTTCGGTCTCTGTTTCCACAACCTCCTGATCCGATTCTGTCTCCTGACCTGCTTCATCTATGGTCTCTTCGGCATACGCCGGACGGACGTCTATGTAATTCACCATTGTGAAACTGATGACAGACACCAGCAACAACGCAAGAAATTTTCGTATTCTTTTCATAACATTCCCCTATTCTGCAGACTTCTCTGCACCCTGACAATACCAAGCATCCTTGTCAGAAACGTGGCAAAAGTTTTAAAAAAATAAGCAGGCAAAAAGAGGTATTTCCTCTTCTGCCTGCATGTCTTTTATGCATTCTCTGCCAGATAGTGTTCGATGGACGTAATCGCATTAGCTCCGTCTGCCGCTGCAGTAATGACCTGACGCAATTGCTTGGTACGTACATCACCGACCGCATAGATGCCCGGACAGCTTGTCCGGCAAGTCTCATCCGCTTCAATCCAGCCGCTCTCGGTAAGCTTCACCAGTTTCGAGAACAATTCCGAATTCGGCTTGGTTCCTACTGCAAGGAATACGCCGTTTACTTCCAGCTTCTTCGCCTCCCCGGTCTTTACATTATGAACCGTTACTGCCTCTACCATATCCTCGCCGTGAATCTCATCCACCACGCTGTCCAGCACCAGCTCGATATTCTCATACTTAGCAAGTGCCGATACCAGAGTCTTCGCTGCACGGAAACTGTCACGCCGGTGAATCAGATATACCTTCTTGCAGCCACGTGCCAGGAAGATGGCATCTTCCACTGCCACATCTCCGCCGCCGACTACTGCCGTCACGCGGTTCTTGAAAAACGCTCCGTCGCAGGTCGCGCAATATGAAACGCCCATTCCTGCAAGTTCCTCTTCTCCCGGAACACCCAGTGTCTTATTGACCGCGCCGGTTGCTGCAATGACCGTCTTTGTCTCAAGTACCTCACCGCCTTCGAGTACAATCCGTTTATAACTTCCCTCGTCGGTAATCTCCTGTACTTCTGCTTCCTTAAAAGTAACCCCAAGGCGATTGCAGTGCTCCTGCATCTTCTCTGCCAACGCAAATCCGCTCACGCCCGGAATGCCCGGATAATTATCTACTTCATACGTATTAATAATCTGTCCGCCCGTAACCGGTGCACGTTCCAGCACCACTGCCGAAAGTTCCGCACGTTGTGCATAAATTGCTGCAGCCAGTCCGCCCGGTCCTGCTCCGATAATTACTACATCATACATAATTATTCTCCATACCTTTCCGTTGCCGTTTTCCTACGGCTCAAACATTCTTCCTAATATAAACTGCCACTGTATTTTTGGATTCACATCAATGACTGAGGATAAACTCCTTCAATTCCTGTGTTGTCGCTACGATATAGTCTGCACCCGCTTCTTCCAGTTCATTCTCCTTGGCATAGCCAAAACGTACACCAAGCGAATCAATTCCGCATTCTTTGGCACCCTCTATATCATGCAACCGGTCACCCACCATAATTGCCTGATGTTTCGACGTTTCATCCATTCCGGCTTCAGCAAACACCTGGCGAATCACATCTGCCTTCGTCTGTCCGTCACCTCTGGAACCCACAAGCACATCAATATACTGTGCCAATCCATAGTGGTTCATAATAATTTCAGCAAAATGCTGTGGTTTCGATGTGGCAAGTGCCAGCTTCTTGCCGCTTTCCTTTGCCGCTTTCAACATATCTTCGATTCCGTCATATACCCCGTTCTCGAAAATACCGGTCTCGCGGAACCGCTCACGATAATATTCCACCGCGCGTTTCGCATCTTCTTCTGAAAAATACTCACCAAAAGATTTGATCAACGGAGGTCCGATATACTGTTCCAATTCCGACAGTTCCAGAGGTTCCACACCCATCTTTTCCAATGCGTAACGGAAGCATTTTGTAATTCCTTCTTTCGGATCCGTCAACGTACCGTCCAGATCAAACAAATACCACTGATATTTCATTTCATTCCCCTTGATTTTCTTGCCGTTGGTGCTGTGTTTTCGCACACGGTTACCGTACTTTTGCTCATTATAACGGAACACGAAACATTTGAATAGTCTCTTTTTTATTTTTTGCTGTTCTTTCCGCAAATTCTGTGATATGATGCATGCAGAAAATAAAGGAGCTATTCTATGATATATTTAGGCATCAGACAAACATTACAGATTGCTAAGGAAACCAACTTCGGTGTATACCTCTGTGCTACCGGTGCTGCCGGTGCTGCCGATCCTGTACCGCCGCTTGCAAGGAAAGCCATGAAGTCTGCAGACGATTCCCTGTTTTATCTGGATGAGACTTCGATTCTGCTGCCCAAAGCACAGGTACCGGAAGGCGCAAAACAGGGTGACCTCGTTGATGTATTTGTATACAAAGATTCCGAAGACCGCGCCATCGCTACGACAGAAGAATCCAAGCTCACACTTGCAGGACTTGCCGAGCTTCCGGTCAAAGCGGTCACCGGCATCGGTGCATTTCTTGATTGGGGACTTGCCAAAGACCTGTTCCTGCCCTACCGCGAGCAGACCCGGCGCCTCACTGCAGGAGACACCGTGTTAGTCAGCCTCTATATCGACAAGAGCCAGCGTCTCTGCGCCACCATGCGCATCTATCCGTATCTGAGCGGCAATGCTCCCTACCAAAAAGGCGAATGGGTTGATGGCATGGTCTACGAAGTTCTTCCGAACTTCGGCGCTTATGTTGTAGTTGACCGCATTTATTCCGCATTGATTCCCAACAAATCACTCCAGACTCACGTAAGTGTCGGTTCCACCATCCACGCACGTGTTGCAGTCCGTCACGAAGACGGAAGACTCGAACTGAGTCTGCGCGACACCATCCCACAGCAGCTTACATCGGATGGCGATATGATTCTCGCCCGTTTATCTGCTGCCGGAGGATTCCTTCCTTATCATGATAAATCCGACCCGGAAGACATCAAGCAGGTCTTCCAACTCAGCAAGAACGCTTACAAGCGTGCGATCGGCCGTCTCATGAAAGAAGGCAAAATCACCATCGAAGAAAATGGCATCCGTGCAAAACAATAAAAATAACCGTCGAGCCAACCAGCAGTTGATTCGACGGTTTTATTTTTCTTAATCGAGATCCAGATAACGCATTCTTGCGCTTGCGTCCTTCTCACGCAACTTTTCCATCTGCGGTTCCTTGGAAGTAATTGCGGAAAATTCTGACTTCATGGTATTCTTACAGGTCTGACAGAAACGTCCGGTCTTAATCATTGTGCCACACTTCTCACAGTCAATACCAATCGGTGAAATATCAGAAAATGAAAGTCGCTCCTGACGAATCCAACGCTGAATCTGCTGGATGGATACATCCACTTCTTCTGATACCTCGTTGATGGTAGCATTCGGATGATCATAGATATACTGCTTCGTTGCCTCATACTTCTCATCCAGATTCTTCATACACTGCGGACACATCGGTGTCAACACGCCGATATAGTTAAACAGCTTTCCGCATCCTTTACAATTTCTGACCTCCATAACTTCCTCCCTTATCACCTTGTATTGTTCTTTATCGTTCAGTCCCGATACAAAGACTGAAAACATATACTTTGTTTACTCCGCCACGCAGTAGCACTCTGGTACAGGCTTCCGCTGTACTTCCGGTTGTATAAATATCGTCAACGAGTACAACGGTTTCGGGCAATGCATCCATTGCCACTCCGTCCAGGCTGATTGCCTGTTCCAGATTCCGAAGACGCTCTGCAGCATCTAATTCTTTCTGTGGCGCAGTGTGCCGGTCGCGTACTAAGAGGTTTTTTACCGTTGGCACTCCAACAATCCCAGTCAACGCTTCGCACAAGACTTCTGCCTGATTATACCCTCGGTATCGCCGTCTTGCTCTATGTATCGGCACCGGAATCAATGCTTCGACACCCAACCCACGAAAACGCTTCCGATAAATCTCTGCCATCTCAGCAGCGAAAAAATCTGCCAGTTCTTTTCGGTTGCGATACTTAAAATCTGCTACCGCCTGTTGCATCACATCGTCGTATACAAATACCGCAAATCCCCGTTCGAACGAAAACTTCTTTTGTGCACAATCCGCACAATACTCTTCCTGCTCAGATGCAATTGCTTTTCCGCAACGCATACAGATCGGTTCCGTCACATATTCCAAACGCTCCCTGCAGCCGGGGCATACCATCTCACCCCTTGGAGTCACCACATCCCTGCATACCGGGCACGTCCGCGGATACACGACATCCAGTATCGCCGAACCAAACCGGATCATCTGTTGTTTCAATAAATCGAAACCGGATACTGTCCCTGATCAATCAGTTCACGCAGGGACTGTACCACCTTCTCCTTGTCTTCCTTGTAGGTGACTCCAAACCATTTATCATTTGTCGGGAGTACCTTAACCGATGCTTTTCCTTTTCTAAGGAGTGCACCGACTACCTCCGGAAGCAGATATTCTGCCTTCGGACTATCGCTGTTTGTCTTTAAGAATTCTACGAAACCTTCCTCTAATTCGTCCAGAAAATCCGGAGTAAAGCCCCACATATTCATGGACACGGCACTGTTCAGCGGCATCTCTACCGGTTCGCCGGCACCGTTCTTTGCTACTGCAACATCGCCCTTTCGCTCAATTGCATACATTTCCTCAACGTTTTGCAGGTTGCCGTCGGCATCCACCGTACACAGACCTCTGGTTACGATACCATTGTCGCTCAAGGTATTGCCCATCACAAAGCCTGCCATACAGTACTCTGCCTTACTTCCCTTCGCAGCCGCTTCCACAAGGAACTTGTGAATCGTCGCAAATGCTTCTTTACCGTAATAATCATCTGCATTGATTACCATAAACGGTTCGTTTACCGCTCCAAGGCAGGACAGCACCGCATGTCCGGTTCCCCAGGGCTTGCTGCGCTCCGCAGGACAGGTATACCCTGCCGGAAGCGCATCCAGTTCCTGATAAACATATTCCACTTCAATCTGCGTCGAAATACGGTCGCCGATAATCTCACGAAATGCTTTTTCGATATCTCTTCGTATAATAAACACGACTTTGTTGAACCCTGCACGCTTTGCATCATAGATGGAATAATCCATGATAATCTCGCCGTTCGGTCCTACGTGTTCCAGCTGCTTGATGCCGCCGCCAAAACGGCTTCCCATGCCCGCTGCCATAATCACCAACGCTGTCTTCATAGTTTCCCTCAATTCGTTAAACTTTAGAATTCGATTGCAAGATGCAGTACGCTGCGTGCCGGAATCGTGAACTTCACATTGCTTCCGTCAATCGCAACCTTATCAAATGCTGCCGGCTTTACAGCTTCCGGAGCATCAAAGGTATTTTTTGCATCCATTGCCGCAGTAAGGATATTACCTTCCACTGCCTTAATCGGAGTCTCTGCGAACACTGCATCGATATCATAATTCTCTGTCAGGGACAAGTTGTTCAATGTTACATGAATCTTGCCGTCTTTGCCAAGAGATACAGACTCGGTAAGGTTCGGAACCTTGTTGTCCCCGGTACCAATCTCTTCGCTCTCGATCGAACTCTCAAGGAGTTCTGCATCCTGATGATACTTAAACATATTGAATACGTGATAGGTCGGAGTCTTCACCATCTTTGCACCTTCAGTCAGCAATACAGCCTGCAGTACATTGACCATCTGTGCGATATTTGCCATCTTCACACGGTCACAGTGCTTGTTGAAGATATTCAGGTTGATACCTGCTACCAATGCATCACGCATCGTATTCTGCTGATAGAGGAAGCCCGGATTGGTGCCCGGTTCGCAATCGTACCAGGTACCCCACTCATCCACGATCATACCAATCTTCTTGTCCGGATCGTACTGGTCCATGATTGCACCGTGACGCTGAATCAAAGTCTCCATGAAGAGGGTCTTTCTCAGGGTCAGATACCATTCGTCCTCGGTAAAGTCAGTTGCACTACCCTTCTTGCTCCAGTCATGCGGAACGGTGTAATAATGCAGAGACATACCGTCCATATGACCGTGTGCCTGCTCCGGAGTGTGCTTAAACGCAGTATCCATTACGCCTTCGGTCCAGAAATACTCTGCTCCGTTTGCACCACAGCAAATCTTATAAATCGGTGCATCCGGCTTATAGTTACGAACATAAGTCTGATAACGACGATAGAGGTTGCCGTAGTATTCCGGAGTCATGTTACCGCCACAGCCCCAGTTCTCATTACCAACTCCGAAGTAATCTACCTTCCAGCCCTCTTCACGGCCATTCTCCTTACGCATATCAGCCATCGGAGAAACGCCTTCAAAAGTCATATACTCAACCCACTCGCTCATCTCCTGAACGGTGCCGCTTCCTACGTTGCCGTTGATGTAGGTCTTACAGCCGAGCTGCTCACACAGCTCCATGAACTCATGTGTACCGAAGCTGTTGTCTTCCAACACGCCGCCCCAGTGGGTGTTAATCATCTTCTTTCTGGTTTCCTTCGGACCGATACCGTCTTTCCAGTGATATTCATCTGCAAAGCAACCACCCGGCCAACGAAGTACCGGAATCTGAAGCTCCTTCAGAGCGTCAATAACGTCATTGCGCATACCATTGGTATTCGGTATCTCAGAATTCTCACCAACGAAAATTCCTTCATAAATACATCTGCCGAGATGCTCAGAGAAATGTCCCTGCAGTTCCGGATTCAGATGTCCTAATTTTCTGTTCGGATTTACATAGAGTTTTGCCATATGACCTAATCTCCTTATATGTAATAATATTTTCAATTCTGATGCCCATGCCACATACGGCGGTATGGCGCTCAAACTCAATACATATTATACACTGTCAAACATCTAAAAACAATGTATTTTTGCCTTGAGTTTCCGCCTTTTGCAACCCCGCCCCGGGATTTGACACAGCAATATCACTGCTGCACCATTTCGCAGATGCGCTCTGTTAACGAAGTGTATCGTTTCTGTTCCTGTACGTTCTGTATCATCAGTTCTACTGTGGTGGCACTGCCGACCATGGCGACGCATTGTTTTGCACGGGTAACTGCTGTATATAACAAGTTGCGGTGTAACAATTGTCTGGGTCCTGTGAGTA
>JAZNXH010000009.1:0-12106 GCA_045593785.1 Lachnospiraceae bacterium | reverse complement strand
GCCACCTGATGAAGTTCAAGAAGGGCGGCAGTATCATCGATGCGGATAGTTGGGAAGAACCAATCCGCGTGGTGAAGCAGGACGGAAGTTTCCTTGGTACAGAAGGCATCACCTTGGATATGACCTACATCAAGTCAGGGGATGATTCATACATGGTATGGTCTTACCGTGAGAACTGTATGGCACCGGGCGATACCGGTTCCATGTTGTACATTGCAACTGTAGATGAGAAAGAACCTTGGAAGCTGACGAGCAATCCGGTGCTTTTGACCAGACCACTATATGGCTGGGAGAATGTTTCCGGAACGATTAACAACGAAGGACCGTACGCATTCGTAACAGAAGACACCGTATATCTTGCATACTCGGGTGGCTCTGCGAACAGGTTCACTTATGCGGTCGGGATGTTGACAGCCAAGGTAGGAGACGATCTGCTGGATCTTAATAACTGGACAAAAGCAAAACAGCCGGTGCTGTCCTTCTATTCGATTGACGGGCTGTATGGTCCGGGGCATAACTCATTCTTTACGGATGCACAGGGGAATCTTATGATCGCATATCACGGTGAGACGGCGATTGATGAGATGTTACGCTGTGACGGCATGCACAGGGTGCATTTTAACATTGAAGGGAGACCGGTATTTGATATGGCACCGGAACGTGATCTGAAGCCGGAGTTACGAAGAGTACAGATTCAAGTGACTGTGCAGGCGTAAGTAAAGTTATGAAAAGCTGTATCTTAATGAAGTCACAACAAAAATATAATGATTCATAACGGATTTAGCAGCAGGCAGTTGTCAAGAGGCAGCTGCCTGTTCTATAATTACATCAGCGCGGAAAGTGAATGATGGACATTGTGCAAATGTTTCATTCACGCCGGCAATGATTTGCGTTGAGGACGTTACAAAGAAGATGTTCTCGGAAAGAGGGAGTATGAGAGATAGTTTACGTAATATCTGTGAGAGATTTGTAAAAGACCGTGAAACGGTACAGGAAGCATTCAAATGGAATTGCAGTACATATCTGATTCCGGTATGTGCGGTGATGTTAACCGGAGCAAAAGAACCGGTCAGTCTTGCAAAACTGGAAGAATGCAAAAAGTTGCTGAAGACAGGGGTTAGTGCATTCTCGAATTTTAAGGGGACTGCATTTCCGGTACTGGTGACGCAACTGGCACTGGACGAGAATCCGCAGGAACGGTTGAGACAGGCAGTTCTGATGCATGATTTGTTAAAGAACCCGATTGGCAGCAGCGCATATCTTCCGATGGCGGCAATGGTACTGAGCGGTATGGTTGCAGAAGAGCGGTATGCAGAAGTTGCAGAACGTACCGGACGTATTTACAAGAGAATGAAACAGGAGCATCGGTTCCTGACTTCGGGTGAGGATTGTGTATATGCAGGACTGATGGCGCTTTCTGAACTGAGTGATGAGCATCTGATCCGAGATGCAGAAGAATGTTTTAAGCTTTTAAAGGAAGAGTTTAATGATATTAATGCAAACCAGTCATTAAGCCATGTTCTTGCACTTTGTGAAGGGTCTGCAGGTAGCAAGTGCCGTGCCGTGTTTGATTTGTATCGTGGTTTACGTGAGAAAAAATACAAATACGGAAACGGTTACGAATTGGCAACGCTTGGCGTACTTGCACTGCTTCCGCAGGGAAAGACAGCAATTATGGCAGACATGATTGAGATTGATACCTGGCTGTCCACGCAGAAGGGATATGGTTTCTTCGGACTTGGCAAGAGACAACGTCTGATGCATGCCGGTATGCTTTTGGTGAATGAATTATTGGAAAATGAACAACTGGAGCAGAAGGAACTGTATATGAATGTAGCAACTAACAGTGCGGTATCAATGGTAATTGCAGCACAGCAGGCAGCAATGTGCGCAGCAGTGTCAGCAACGGTGGCTGCACAGACGTCAGCTGCCACCTGATGATGGAAGAAAAGAGAGAAGAGTGTCAGATCTTGGAGTACGGTTATCCCCATAAACAACCCCTTGGCTCCTTGTAAATAAGAGTATATTATTGTATAATAACCCCATAACAAACAAGCGATACCGCAGAGCAAAAAGGGGGTTGATTCTTGTGAGTGAAACGAACGCAACAGGTCCCGATGGGAAACAACTGGTTGGCAGGGTCACGAAGCGTCCGGGAGGAAGGGAACGTACAGGGGCGAAGGTGTTTCAGGAATTGGAACGCCTTGGAGTTTCAACGTCCATTCTCGATTGTCTGAAAATTGCGCAGGAGAGTCTGCCGGAGGGGAAAAGATGAACAGAAAAAAGCGTTCCGTGATACGCGGAACGCTTTTGATTTTATGATGCCAAAATTAAATTCCGTTGCATTCTTTTACAATCAACAGAAGTTCGCCGGGAGTGAGGGATTCTTCTGTGATTTCGTTCATCTCACAAATGGCTGCTTCACTTGTGGAAAAGCGTTTCGCAATATCCCATAAAGTGTCCTGTGCAGAAACAGCATAGGCACTGATTGCGGGACGCCTGTCATGGGCTTCTGGGTTTGGCTCTGCAACGGTGCAATCACTCAAAAGGGGTTCGAGATTTTGTGCGAATGCGATACAGTCAAAGCTGATTCCGGCTTTAATTTCGATTGTGTTCTGATCTGCAAATAAGGCAGACAGCTGATCAGGGATTGCATGAACTTCATAAATACATTCCGGAGTAATGTCATGAATCTCAATCATCTGAGAAAAGGGGATTGCCGAGGAGAGAATCTCCAATGGGCGGGTGTCTTCCGATGAAACATAGAAAATATCAACGTCGATGACGCCTTCGGTAAGCAATCCTTCTGTAGTGAGGCGGACAGAATCCAGTTTGACGTTGCTGCTGCTGTGACAGATTTGGAGTAGTTTTGGCAGTGACGGATCCAATACGATGCGGTCAGAGAGACGAGCACGGCTGTTGTTTCGCTGTAGGAGGCGTTCAAAGTGAACCGGAGTATATTCGGTATGCAGGGTTTCGCGGGTGGAATAGAGATCATGTACCAAAAGAAGTTCCTGATCTTCGTACAGTTTAATGGTTAGTTCTAATGTGAGTTCAGGTTCCAACAGACGTTCCTCTCCGTCCGTATCCGGGCGGATTTCCAGATTGCGTGCGATGGGCACAATTGTAATATACGGAATCATGTTTTCAGAACATCCGGGACAGTCAACGGTGGCGTTAATGGGTAATTCTGTTTCGTAATATTCCGGAAGACTGTTTTCTTTATCAGAGAGGTAGCAGACAAAGAGAGAAAGGTCTCCGCTCACGGTAAATTTGTCGGTTCCGAGACGGGTGTCCGGATTGTTAAGACGCAGTTCATAATAGAGAATATCGGCAATTGCAGGTTTTGCATTTGGCAAGGTGATTGCCTCGCGGATACGCAGGTTGTCTTTGCTGCTGACAGCAATGCCGGTGAGGGTAAGCGGTGTTTTTTTGGCGTATAGCTGAGGTTCCTCGGTTACGTCGACCACAACATCGTGAGAAACCAGATCTTCACCGGAGATACTGAAGAGAACTAACGAACGGATGGTGAATTTTCGTGAATTGATCATCCCTGCAGTCAGGTCTTCAAATTCCCATGTAAGGTTAATGTTGTCGGGAGAGCATTCTTCGCTTAGATTGATCGATTCGCTGAACGGTAATTCGCCCTGCAATGTGTGAAGAGGGCGTGAAGTATCATCGCTTATGTACAGAATACGGAACAAAAGGTTTCCGTTAATCAGAAGTTTGCCGTTTGCTTGTTTTTTATCACTGATTTTGATGTCACCGTCGGTTTTGAGTAAACGCAAGATGTCCGGTTTGCTGTCCGGAACGTTGAAATCATCATCCAGAGTCATCTGGAGACTGCTTCTGCATTTTTGACGGTTCATATAAATATGTTTTTTGATAAGGTCCAAAGAAAAATCCTCCTTACATATGGTCGGATAGTCGCCTATGCCAATATATGCAGGGAGGATATAGAATATGTATCTGCAATCGGCGGTTAACGCAGATAACTGAGAAAACTCTGCTTGCCGTAAGGGCCGAGACGGAATTTGCGGTAAGCACGTTCGGCTACCTGACGGTGCTCGAAGAGTCCGAAAACCGAAGGGCCGCTGCCGCTCATCAGGGAACAATCGGCACCGAGTGCGAGCATTTCCTGCTTGATTTCTTCTATCTCAGGGTGAAGACGAATCGAGACGGTTTCTAAAATATTACCGACAGAGGCCGTCAACTGTTTGTAATTGTTGGTGTGGATGGCTTGCAGCATCGCATCAATGTCCGGATGTGCCGCAGGATCATCGAGGGTAAGGTTTTCATACACCAGTTTTGTGGACAGGTGGAAATTCGGCTTAACAATCAGACAGGAACATGTCGGTGCGGCAGGAAGTGCAGTTAGTTTTTCTCCGATGCCTTCTGCCAGAGCAGTGCCACCCATAAGGCAGTAGGGGATGTCTGCCCCCAGTTGTACTCCGAGTGCCTGCAGGTCTTCCAAAGAAGCGTGGATACCGAACAGGGCATTCATGGCACGGAATGCAGCAGCAGCATCACTGCTTCCGCCAGCCATGCCTGCGGCGATCGGAATGCGTTTTTCGAGAGTCGCGCGGATGCCACAGTCGATTCCGTAAGTTTTGCGGAACAAATCAATGGCGCGATACACGAGATTGTTTTCATTTCCGGGAAGAAATGGAAGATTGGTCTTCAGTGAGATGCCGGACTCCCGGGATTTGCTGAGTGTGAGTTTGTCATACAGATGTACCGTCTGCATTACCATACGGACATCGTGGTAGCCGTCCGGACGTTTGCCAAGAACATCCAGGGCAAGATTTATTTTTGCGTAAGCACGTTCTGTAATCGGAATCATTTGCGTTTTCCTTTCAACCATTCTAACAGGCGGAACCGGAAACGAATCTGCGGTTCTTGTATCAGAATAGCCTCGTACTCTTCGTCTGTCAACAGGATTTTGAGTTGCTGTTCGCCGGTGGAATCGGTGACGGCATAGGTCCCGTCCAAAAGACAAAGAGAAGGAAAGGCAAGGCACCACCAGTTTTGCCCCTGACCGCTGCCAAGCGTAATACAGAGTGCATCGTATTCGCCTGCCGGAAAGATATAAGCCCCATAGGTTTTGAGCGGGAAAAAGCGGCGACTGATGCCGGCAGTAGCGTGATATGAACAACCGTGTTGCTGCAAAACGTTATCTGCGGTCGCAATCAATTCGGACATATGCCGGTTCAGATAGTCACAGACTTTTTCCTTATTGTTAATGTCTGGCGGAAGCGGACTGAGGTAATCGCAAACGGCATCGCGCACAAGGAGTTTTACTGCCTGAGCTTCTTCGGAATCATTGTCTGCAATGATATGAAGGCGAAGGATTTTGTCAGAGAGTGTATCGGGAAATGCTGTGCCGGACTGATTGGGTGCAAGATGAAAGGCCAATCTTGTGCCCAAGGCGAAAACAAACAAAAAAGCGGCGTAGCGTAAACGGGAAGAATCCATAATATTTCCTTTCGTTATGTAGAAAATGATTGCCTGTAAGGTCTATGGTCTGAGTGTTGCCGAAAAGAAAATATTTATACAAAAGAAGTGCATTTTTTGCAAGGTTCATGCATAGGTTTTGCTTTGACTTTTATATAGTGCTATGCTATCATGGGTGAAGCAAGAAAGGTGCATGCAACAGAGCATTTATCAAGACTTAGTATGAGTAGCATGCATAGAAGAGAGGCAGTATGAGTAAGAAAAAAACAGCAATTATTTTCGGCGGTCAGTCTTCAGAACATGAGGTTTCCTGTGTGTCTGCCGTGACAGTGATTAACAATCTGGATATGGAGAAATATGAGCCATTGCTAATCGGTATTACAAAAGGCGGAGCATGGAAACTGGTAGACAGTGTAAGTGCAATACAGGACGGTTCGTGGAAGGACGGTAAGGTTACGGCGGTGATTTCGCCGGATTGTAACCAGAAGGCTGTTTTATTGATTGATGGAAATCAGGTTGAAATTGTAACGATAGATGTTGTGTTCCCGGTAATGCACGGACTTTACGGTGAGGACGGAACGTTGCAGGGACTGTTAGAACTGGCAGGAATCCCGTACGTTGGTTGTGGTGTTCTGGCATCTGCAGTGTCTATGGATAAGCTGTACACGAAACAGATTGTGGAGCGTCTCGGTATCCGTCAGGCGCGCTGCCTCGCAGTATTCAAGCGTGACCTTGCAGCATGGGAACTGACAGAGAATGGTGCAATCAGTGAGGGCGCAGAGGCATTTGCTGAACAGGTTGAGAAAGAACTGAAGTATCCGGTGTTTGTAAAGCCGTCCAACGCAGGTTCTTCCTGTGGCGTGAGCAAGGCACATGACAAGGCAGAACTGTTTGCAGGACTGCTCGAAGCGGTTAAGTTCGACCGTAAGATTTTGGTAGAGGAAGCGATTGTAGGTCGCGAGCTGGAGTGTGCGGTACTTGGCGGTGAAGAGGTGAAGGCTTCCGGCATCGGTGAGATTCTTGCGGCAGCAGAATTTTATGATTATGATGCAAAATACAACAACGAAGATTCGAAAACAGTACTTTCTCCGGAACTTCCGACAGGAAAGGCAGATGAGATTGCCAAAGATGCAGTGAAGATATTCCAGGCATTGGATGGATTCGGCCTCTCCCGAGTGGATTTCTTTATGGAAGACGGAACGCATGAGATTGTTTTCAATGAGATTAATACATTACCCGGCTTTACTTCCATCAGCATGTATCCAATGCTGTGGGAAGAGAAGGGCATTACGAAAAAAGAGCTGGTAAGCAGACTGCTGGAGCTGGCATATCTTAGATAAGAAAAATCTGCAACTTGAATTTTGTATGTGTCGGAGAGGCATGGTTGTATGAACGAGAATTTACCGATTGGAGTGTTTGACTCCGGTATCGGCGGGCTGACTGTGGTAAAAGAAATCATGAGTCTGCTTCCGAATGAAAAAATCATATATTTCGGCGATACGGCACGTCTTCCGTATGGTAGCAAATCGCAAGAGACGATTATTGCGTATTCGCGCCAGATTATCCGTTTCCTGCTGGGAAGCGACGGAACGGCACCGAAGGTGAAGGCGATTGTGATTGCCTGCAATACGGCAAGTGCACTCGCTCTGGACGAGGTGGCGAAAGAAACACCGGTTCCGGTTATCGGTGTGGTAAAACCGGGTGCGCGTGCAGCAGTACAGGCGACGGTCAACGGAAAAATCGGTGTGATTGCAACAGAAGGTACCATTCGGAGTGATATTTACAGTAATATTATCCGTAAGTCGAATCCGGATATGGAAGTGTACGGCAAGGCATGTCCGCTTTTTGTTCCTCTGGTAGAGGAAGGCTGGGTGGATACCGACGTAGCATTGCAGGTGGCAGAGATTTATCTTGCAGAGTTGAAGCTGGTAGGCATCGATTCGCTTGTGCTTGGATGTACGCATTATCCGCTGATCCGTGAAGTGGTACGCAAGGTGATGGGGGAAGACGTTACGCTGGTCAATCCGGCATACGAGACGGCAAGAAGTCTGGAAGATGTTCTGAAGCAGAACCAAATGATGAACCCCGGACCAAAAGCAGTACAGAAAGATCATGCGTTTTATGTAAGTGACGGTGAGGAGAAATTCCGCCAGTTTGCCAATTCGATTCTGCCGGATGTAGAACTTTCGACTGCGGATGTAAATCTGGTAGACGTCGGACCGGATTGTGCAAGGGTGCGGACCCATTTATAAGAATAAAGAGGGCATGTGGATTAGATGAAAAAAGAAGTTATGATTTGCATGTCGGGTGTGATGGCGTCGAATTCGGATGAAGCAGTGGACGTTATCTGCCCGGGAGAGTATTATTATCGCAATGGAAAACATTTTATCCGTTATGAAGAAAAGATCGCGGAAGATTCGCTCAATACGGATACGGTATGTATGTTCAAGTTTGACCAAAACAGTGCAGAACTGACTAAAAAAGGAATTGTTAGTTCCAAGCTGTTTTACGAACCGGGGCAGACTCATAGAATCAGCTATGCGACAGAGTATGGAGATTTTATCATCGGGATAAAGACGGATGCACTTCGTCTGACGGAGTCAGAGCATGAGCTGCTGTTGGAGATTGATTATGTGGTAGAATTTGAATCCGATGAGAAGAATGTGTTCCACATCCGGATTCGTGTCAGCGACGAGCCGGAGCGGTTGTTGCCATGACAAAATGCGGTGATGCATGAAAGTACAGAAAAAGGCGGGAATTGCAAATGTTATCAATGATTGTTGCGATATCAAAGAATTATGTGATTGGAAATAAGGGACAGATTCCGTGGAGAATTAAAGGAGAGCAGAAACGGTTTAAGGAACTGACGACCGGGAACACCATAATCATGGGAAGACGTTCTTTTCAGGAAATCGGGCATCCGCTTCCGAATCGTAAGACTATATTGATTTCCGGTACGTTTTCCTGCGAAGAAGAGAACTGTACAACGGTAAAAAGTCTGCCGGAAGCACTGGCACTGGCAAAGCCGGAAGAGAATGAGGTGTATATTGCAGGGGGTGCCCGTGTTTACGAAGAGGCGCTGCCGTATGCGGACCGGTTGTATGTGACACATATTGAATTGGAGATTGAGGGGGATACGTATTTCCCGCGCTTTGATTTGTCGGAGTTTCGCATTGTATCGGAAGAGAAAGTTGATGGAGACATACCATATACATATACTGTGTACGACCGGATTCGATAAGGACCCGGTTGTCTGTCTTTTCAAAATGTGTTGAGGTGGAACGAATGAAACAGATGAAAAAAATACTGACCGTTTTATTTCTTCTGGGGATTTTGATATCTGTGATGTCTGCATGCGGATTGTCGAATGAACCGGAAGTCATTGATCCGAATATGGTGGAACATAATCCGCAGGAGATTATCAGCCCGGCACCGACAGAGCCGCCAGCAGACGAAGGACAAGCTGAGGCGGAGGAGCTGGCTCAGAATGTTGAAAATACGGTAACGGAGGAGCCGACGCCGACAGAAGCCGTTCCGGAATATGTGGTGGTACTGGACCCGGGACACGGCGGTAAATTCACCGGCGCGATGTACAATGGTTTGGTTGAAAAAGATGTTGCATTGAAGCTGGCATTTTATGCGAAAGAATATCTGGAAGAACATTATCCGCAGTTGCGTGTACATCTGACCAGAGAAGAAGACATGGAGTTTGATGCAGAACTTGCCAAGGATCTGGAAAATCGTGTACAGTTAGGGAAAGAGCTCGGAGCAGATGTTTTCGTGAGCCTTCACCTGAATGCGTCTGCTGCACATAATATACAGGGTGCAGAGGTTTTGTGTCCGCACAGAGACAATGTGAAAGAAGAGTCGTTCTTTCTGGCAAATTCGATTTTAGATGAGTTGGCAGGTTTGGGATTGAAGCGGCGAGGGATTGTTACAAGAAACAGCAACGATACGGTAGATACCAACGGAAATCCGGTGGAGTATTATGCAATTAACCGCCATGCTGCCAACCGTAATATGATCGGTATCATTGTTGAACACTGCTTTATGGACAATGAAACAGACCAGAAATATCTGGCAGATGATGAAGCACTTCGTCGTCTCGCAGAGGCGGACGCGCGAGGGATTGCAGGATATTTCGGATACGGTGCACCGGTATACGAGTAAGGACGCCCGAAAGGAGAAAAAAGAATGAATCTGAACAAAGAAAATATAAGACACATCCGCTGGCTGATTCTGTTTACCGTAATTCTTTTCTTGGGGATTCAGCGTTTTGATGTAATTATCCTGATTCTGAAATATGTTTGGGATTTGCTGTTCCCGTTTGTGCTTGGTTTATGTATTGCATATCTGATCAGTGTTCCGATGCGGTTTGTCGAACGGGTAATCTTTACGCCAAAAAAGAAGCCTCTGGCAAAATTCTGGGTCAAGACCAAACGTTCCATTAGTTTGTTCATTACCTTTATTCTGGTAATGGGTGTTATTTCGATTGTTATGTTTGTCGTTGTGCCGGAGTTAATTGCAACCGGTGAAAGTTTGTACAAATCCATACCGGGATTCATGCGGGATGTACAGATTAAATTTGATGAATTGATGGTCAGATATCCGTTTGTTGCAGAGCATCTGAATGAGTTTGAATTTGATTGGACATCACTGACCAACGGGCTGGTGAATTTTATTAAGAACGACCTGCTTACTACCCTGAATTCGACCGTACAGATTGCAAAGAATATTATGGGAACGTTATTGGATGTACTGATTGCAGTCTTCTTTTCCATTTATGTACTGATGCAGAAGGAAAAACTTGCACGTCAGGCAAAGGCAGTCTTGTCTGCATTCTTTAAGCAAAGTACAACAAGAACCGTAGTGCGGATTGCAAGACTTGCAGATACTACATTCTCCAGCTTTTTCTCCGGACAGTGTATAGAAGCAGTGATATTGGGAACGTTGTTTGTTATAACGATGACGATTTTCGGTTTCCCATATGCCGTAATGGTTGGTGTTCTGATTGCATTTACTGCATTGATTCCGATTTTCGGACCATTGATTGGTTGTGTTATTAGTGCACTGTTAATTCTGATTTCGAGTCCGGTACAGGCATTTTGGTTTGTAATCCTGTTCTTTGCATTGCAGCTGATTGAAGAAAATCTGATTTACCCGCACGTGGTTGGAAATGCGGTTGGGCTTCCGCCGATGTGGGTTCTGGCAGCTGTTTCATTAGGCGGCTCGCTGTTTGGAATTGCAGGTATGTTGTTCTTTATTCCGTTAACCTCTGTGTTGTACACTTTGTTCCGCGAGGTAGTGTATAAGAAAATTAAAATGAAACGGGAGAAAGGAGAACTACAGCCGGGCAATCCGAAAGAACCGTTGTTGGAGCAAGATAAAGAGGAAGCAACGGGGAAAAAAGTCGAAAGAAAAGAAAACCGGAGAAACGAGAGAAGAAATCGTCAGAAAGACAATCCAAAAGAGGAAGAAATAAGTCAGTAACGGATTTGCTTGATTTTTCGTACTTCTACTAGTATAATCAACCATAAATTTATATCACGAAAGAACGGAACTGCGAATGCAGAACCGTCTGGAGACGGAGGATAAGATATGTTAAAAGAGTTTAAAAAGTTTGCATTAAAGGGCAATATGATTGATCTGGCTGTCGGCGTTATCATCGGTGGTGCATTCAACGGCTTGGTCAATTCATTGGTAAAAGATATTATTACACCGATTTTGAGTCTCTTAACCGGTAAGATTGATTTCACAAATTTGTTTATCGCACTCGATGGTAATAAGTATGCGACGCTTGCAGAGGCACAGGAACTCGGTGTTGCAACTGTAAATTACGGAAGTTTTATTTCCGGTTTGATTAACTTCCTTATTATGGCGTTTGTGGTATTCCTTCTTGTGAAAGGTATCAATAAACTTCGTACCATCAATGAGAAGCCGGCAGCTCCGGCAACCCCGACCACGAAGAAGTGCCCGTACTGTCTGTCTGAGATTGCAATCGAGGCAACCCGTTGCCCGCACTGTACTTCCGAACTGAAGGAACAGGAATAAATATTTGATTGGAGAAAATTATGGAACTGATATCAATTCGTGACTTATATAGAGAAAAAGAAACATACCTCGGTAAGAAAGTTACCGTAGGCGGCTGGGTACGTAGCGTGCGTGACTCTAAGACCTTTGGCTTTATTGTACTGAATGACGGTACTTTCTTCGAGACATTACAGATTGTGTATTCTGACAAGCTTGAGAACTTTACTGAGATTTGCAAGTTAAACGTAGGTTCTGCTGTTATTGTAGAAGGTGAGTTGGTGGCAACTCCGGAAGCAAAGCAGCCGTTTGAAATTCAGGCAACTTCTGTTACCGTAGAGGGTCCGTCCACTGCGGATTATCCGTTACAGAAGAAGCGTCACTCCTTGGAGTTCTTACGTACCATTACACATCTTCGCGCAAGAACCAACACCTTCCAGGCGGTGTTCCGTGTACGTTCCCTGATTGCATATGCGATTCATCAGTATTTCCAGGAGCGTAACTTCGTATATGTACACACTCCGTTGATTACCGGAAGTGACTGCGAGGGTGCAGGCGAGATGTTCCAGGTTACAACGCTTGACCTCAACGATATACCGAAGACTGAAGACGGTGCAGTAGATTT
>JAZNXH010000008.1:0-6571 GCA_045593785.1 Lachnospiraceae bacterium | reverse complement strand
ATCCCGGATCGCCTGAAAATCTGCTTTTCTGTTTTGTAATTTCCATACTGCCATACGACCCTCATCTGTCACGATAGTTAAAAAGGGAGGTCTTGACTGCCTCCCTTTCATAATTTACACAATAACTCTTTTACGGTTCATCCGGTTCCGGTTCTTCCGGTCTCTCATTCTTCTGCAAGAAATACCACAAAGGTCCTGCTAAGAATACCGAAGAATATGCGCCTGCTACAATACCCACTATCAACGGGATGGAGAATTCTCTTACCGATGCTACACCGAGGATTGCCAATGCAACAACCATGAATAACGTTGTTATAGAGGTGTTGACGCTTCGGCTGAAACTCTTACTGATACTTGCATTTACAATATCTTTCATACTCATCGTTGCAAAGAATTCCTTCTTATCCTCACGGATACGGTCGAATACTACAATCGATGCGTTGATGGAATAACCAAGTATCGTAAGGATACATGCGATAAAGGTACTGCCAACGGTAAGGAACTTGCTGGCAACCGCATAAACCACAATCATAATCGCTACATCATGAAGCAGTGTCACAATTGCACTCAGACCAAAACGGATATTGCTGAATCTGATCCAAATATAAATCAGCATACAGATAATTGCAATCACGGAAGCCCAAAGAGCATCTTTCTTCATCTCACCACTGACTACCGAGCTGATATTCTCGGTCTGGATATTCTGTGGATTCACACCATATTCTGCAACCAAAGCATCCTCTAACGCAGTTCTGTCTTCCTGTTCCAGATTCGTTGTTTTAATCAACACCGTATTACTCTCTTCTACCAAGGAAATCTCAGCAATCTTTCCGGTTGCTTTCTGTACGGTATTCTCCATCTTGCCCTGAATGCCTTCCGGAAGCTGTCCTTCAAAACCTACTGAGGTTGAAGTACCCCCGACAAAGTCCAGGCTGTACTTGAAGATAGAACCGGTATTTGCTTTGTTGATGCCAAGGAAAGAAGCACCAACAAGTACCAGAACTACAGATACAATTGCAAACTTCGGAGCATGTTTTACAAAATCAAACTTAATGCCTTTTGCCGCTTTTCCAATGCATGCTTCTGACGTAAATCCAATCTCATACAACGCCTTCAGTATAAATTGTGTAATAAACATCGCCGTAATCATCGACAATACAATACCAATACCCAACGTCATCGCAAAGCCCTTTACGGTACCGGAACCACGCAGATACAGTACGATTGCAGCAATCAAAGTCGTTACATTACCATCGACAATTGCGCTTCTCGCTTTCTTAAATCCTGATTTAATTGCTGACCTTACTGTTTTTCCGATTGCAATTTCTTCACGGATACGGCTAAAAATAATGACATTTGCATCGACTGCCATACCAATCGATAGGATAATACCTGCAATGCCCGGAAGGGTCAACGTTACTCCGAAAACATTTAACGCAATCACCATCAATCCAACATAAATCACAAGTGCAATCGACGCTGCAAGACCCGGAATCCGGTATAATACAATCATAAATACAATTAAAGCAACAAAGCCAATC
The DNA here is from genome assembly GCA_045593785.1 of Lachnospiraceae bacterium. Lineage (GTDB taxonomy): Bacteria > Bacillota > Clostridia > Lachnospirales > Lachnospiraceae > SZUA-448. The sequence continues at coordinate 5,030 of JAZNXH010000008.1, read as the reverse complement.
ATACCGGCAAGCAAACTAGTCTCAATTGCCTTCTCACCAAGCTTCGCACCTACAATCTGGGAACGGATTTCTTCCAACTCAATCGGAAGTGCACCGATTCGGATGGTAGTTGCAAGTTCCTGTGCTTCTTCCAACGTGTCCTGTCCCTCGATGACTGCCTGAGAACCGGTAATCGTCGAATGTACCTGCGGTGCACTCTGTACTACGCCGTCATATACGATGGCAATGATACTTCGCGGATCATAAGCTGACGGATTATAGTACTTGGACGCCTTTCCTGTCGCTTCGGTAAACTTTGCGATACCGCTCTCACCTAAAGTCAATTCAACCAAGTATCTCGGAGTCACTTCAGAATTATCAATAAATGCTTTCGCATTCGCAACATCCGAACCATCCAGTACCATATTACCGGATGCAATAATCTCATCCATACTGCGGGTTAAGGAATCATACCTTCCGGTCTCTTCGTTATATGCAATGTTTAATACGCCGTCAGCCCCCATACCATAGATGAAGTAGATACTGCCGACCTCTCCCATTTCTTCCAAGATGCGGTTCGCATCGGTAACATTCGGAATATCGACGTTGATACGGTTCGTGCCTTCGATATATACTGCAGACTCTGTGCTCTTACCTTCTGCACGTTTCATTAGCTTATATCTGGCATCCTCCATCTCTTCTGCTGTCGGATCATCTTTGACTGCCTGATAGGTAATGCTGACACCACCTGCAAGGTCAAGACCAAGGCTGATATCTTTATAACTTCCAACTGCCTTGCCGCCAAAACCGACACAGGAAATGAATGCAATCACACCGATTGCAATCACTAAACAAAGCAGTTTAATATAACCTGTTTTTTTCATAATCAATCACCCGTCTTTCTATTCTTCCGGTGCTTCTGCTGCCTTAATCATCAATGCACACTCCACACGTTTCTTCTGCATCTTGCAACCAATGTCGTATGCGTCATCAATGCGACCATGGAACTTAAAGGAGTTCGCTGCACAACCGCCGCTACAGAAAAATCTTGCGAAGCAATCACGACACTTTTCTTTTGCGTATACATTCAACTGCTTAAACTGTTCTCTCAATTCCAGATTGGTCACACCCTCAAACACCGTGCCCATCTTGAAATCTTCTTCACCGACAAACTGATGGCAGGGATACAAATCACCCCAAGGAGTTACAGCCAGATACTCTGTTCCCGAACCGCAACCGGACAGACGCTTTGCCACACAGGGGCCACCATTCAAATCAATCATAAAATGGAAGAAATTGAACCACTTGCCTTCTTTTCTTCTCTTAATAATGTACTCTGCAAGTTTATCATACTCATCCAGAATCTGAGGAATATCCTCTTCACGGATGGCATAACTGTCCGTATCATAAGCAACCACCGGCTCCACCGAAATCTGTTCAAATCCCAGCTCTGCCAGATGCTTCACATCTTCAGAAAAATCAAGATTGTTATGAGTAAATGTACCACGTACATAATAATTGGTCTGATTCCGGCTCTCTGCAAGCTTCTGGAACTTCGGTACAATATGATCATAACTTCCGGCACCATTGCGGAACGGTCTCATCTTATCATTGACTTCTTTTCTTCCATCGATACTCAGAACGACATTATTCATCTCGCGATTCACGAATTCCATCACTTCATCATTCAGCAGGATACCGTTGGTGGTCAATGTAAAGCGGAAGTTCTTATCGTGCTTCTTTTCAAGTTCTCGACCGTAGCGTACTAATTCCTTTACCACTTCAAAATTCATCAGCGGTTCACCGCCAAAGAAGTCCACTTCAAGATTCTTACGGCTTCCGGAATTCTCCACCAGAAACTCTAACGCACGTTTTCCTACCTCTTCCGTCATCAACGCACGTCTTCCGTGGTACTCGCCCTCCTCCGCAAAACAATAACGGCATGCAAGATTACAATCATGGGCAATATGAAGACACAGTGCCTTTACAACGGTCTCACGGTTCTTAAAATGTTCGATATACGGCTCGTACACATCCTCGGTAAACAAACTTCCGTCTGCCACCATTGCAACCAACTCATCATAAAGCTCAGCAAAGACTGACTTTATATTATTCTCATCAAGTGTCTCTTCTGCTTCTTCCTTATATATTGTTGCATTCTGATCTTCTGCAAAAAGAAGCATCATCCGTGCGAGAACATCCTCACGAACTGCGTCCTGTCCAAAGAAGGCGGCATCCTTCTTGTCTCCCTGTTCTTCATCCATCAGACCAATCATATCATAGGTCATCTGATCGGTTACATGTACCAATCCGCTGTTCACATCAAGGACAATATTGTAACCATTACTTTGATATCTGTGTACCATAACTTCCTCCAATACGGACTTGCTCTATTACATAAATCAAGCAGCGGCTTTCGACGCTGCTTGCTGTTGGTTCTTACTTATTCTCACAACTCTGATTGCCTACAGTGCAAGAAGTCTTGCAAGCGGACTGGCAGGAAGTCTGGCACTCACCACAGCCACCCTTCTTAACAGTTTCCTTAAGGTTCTTCTTATTCAAAGTCTTTACGTGTTTCATAATATCGTCTCCTAAATCACTTATTATCGCAGTAAACCACGACTCATATAGATGTATTATAGCACACTTGAATAAAATAGCAAATGCTTTTTATATATTTTAAAATATAGTTGAAACCAAAATTATAGTATGTTATAATCCGTTTGGTGGTTTACAAAACCGCATCTTCTGTTAATCATGACGGAATTCTGTTGAATCCGTTTCTATTCATGACAGAAATCAATAACGTATCACTATAACCATCTATTATTAAGTATTAAGGAGATTTCCCCATGCGCGACTTCGTAATTATCACAGAAACTACTACAGATCTGCCTGCTTCCTATATAGAAGAAAACGGTCTTGTTATTGCTCCGCTTTATTACCAGATTGATGAGACCATATATGGTGAAGAAAAGCACCTTGAACCGAAAGAATTTTTTGATGCAATGCGTAACGGCGCTACCCCTACAACCTCTGCATCGAATCCGGACACAGTCCGTAGAAAATATATTGAGATTATTGAAAGCGGAAAAGACATTCTTCATCTTGCATTCTCTTCCGGTCTCAGTTGCAGCTATAACAATGCTGCTTTCGTAGCAAATGAAGTCTCTGAAGAATACCCGGATGCCAAGATTATCGTAGTTGATACGCTCTGTGCATCACTGGGACAAGGTCTTATTGTAAACTCTGCTGTACAGATGAAGAAGAATGGCAAATCCATCGATGAGATTGCAGCATGGATAGAGTCGAAAAAGTTAAATCTCTGTCATCAGTTTACTGTAGATGATCTGATTTACCTGTACCGCGGCGGTCGTCTCAAAAAGTCCTCTGCCATTCTCGGTACTATCATTAACATTAAGCCGGTGCTTCACGTTGACAACGAAGGGCACCTTGTACCTCTCTCTAAGGTACGTGGGCGTAAAAAGTCACTGAACGCTCTGGTTGATAACATGGTTGCAGCGTTAGAAGACTATGATTTTGATATCGAGAACGAATGGGTCTACATCAGTCACGGTGACTGCATTGAGGACGCAGAATATGTAAAAAAACAGATTGAGGAACGTATTGGCGTGAAGAATTTCCTGATTAACGACCTCAGTCCCACCATTGGCTCCCATTCCGGTCCCGGTACGGTAGCACTCTTCCATTACGGAAAATCACGTTAATTATTCAAAAAGCACATCTTTACGGTGTGCTTTTTTCTATAATATGGTATAATAACCGCATAGCGGTTATTATCATAGGCAGTCGCGGAAGGAAACTCCAGTTTCTCTCCGCTCGTTGCTTTTATGGTATACTCAAAAATAGAACGGAAACATCAGGAGGAAAATATGATAGTTGCTGTATGTGTAGACGATAAATTCGGTATGCTTTTTAATAAACGTCGCCAGAGCAAGGACCGCGAATTAAGAAAAGACCTGCTTTCTCTTACCGATCAGACTTTATGGGTGAACGAATATACCGCAAAACAATTCACCGAAGAAGAAAAAATGTGGCTCAATATCCGCGAAGACTATCTGGATGATATCGGTGAAGATGATTTGTGTTTTGTTGAGAATCTCCCGATTGCAGATTATGAGAAGAATATTACGAAACTGATTGTATATCACTGGAATCGCATCTACCCGGCTGACACTCGTTTCCCGTTTGATTTATCGAACTGGGAATTGGAAAGTGAATATGAATTCAAGGGATATTCACATGATAAGATTACACGTTGCATCTATAATCCCAAACAGGATTAATAACTCAAAAATCAAGGGACAGTCTTCCGACCTGTCCCTCTTGTTTTATAACAATTCTTCATCATATACAGCTCTTGCTCCGCCGACAAACTTCGGTCTGGTTCGTGCCGCAAGTACTGTCGCTTCTCCAATCCGGTTATGCTCCAGTCTTAACGGAACCGCAACCTCCTTCAGGTGCATCCCAATCATAGTAAATCCGATATCAATACCGGCATCCGCTTTGATATGTTCCACCGCAACCGGGTCAGAAAATCCGGCATATGCCTTCGTTGCCAGTGAACCGCCTGCCTTCGGCTGAGGTACCACATTCACAACCTCTGCAAACGGTACTGCTGCACGTTCCGTAATAATCGCACGGTTCAGATGTTCACAACACTGAACCGCAAGATACATTTCCTGCTTCTTCGCAACGCTATACAGCGCATCAAAAATCTTTCCTGCCACCTCCGGGCTGGAATTCGTTCCTATCTTCGACCCACACACTTCGCTGGTCGAACACCCCACCACAATCAGATTGCCCGGCTTTAAATTTGCCTTTTCACACAATTCTTCTATCACTGCAGTTGCCTGCTCATAAATCTTATGCTCCATACCATTTCCTCTTACTAAACTTTATTATGCGATTCCGGTCTGCGCATCTATGATATATCAATTCTTTTACAAAAACAAGTATCAGTCCTTTTGAAAAATCCAATAAAATATCACAAGCTTTTCTATAAAATTTACATTTCCAACAACCTCTGT
>JAZNXH010000007.1:0-24256 GCA_045593785.1 Lachnospiraceae bacterium | reverse complement strand
GGTACGCTTCTTGAAAAGTTTATGGTGCGAAACACCGCAACCGTGTCCGATTTGCAATGGAAAGTTGGATTTCCTTCACAAAAAAGCAAAGAAGAGTAATTGCGATTGGATTTGTACTGTTTGCGGGGAACGGTTTGATACGATCAAGATGTTAAAGGAATTGAATGCGAGGTAAGAGTTTATGCAAACACCAATTATAGAAACCGAAAGAATGATATTACGACCGATAACGGTTGCGGATGCTGCCGACATATTCGAGCGATGGACTTCAGACGAGCGTGTTTCAAAGTATGTGAAATGGTGCACGCATGTTTCTGTTGACGATACGGTTGAATGGCTGAAACATGAAGAGGAGAGTCTGTTAAGTGACACATCCTATCAGTGGGGCTTCACATTTAAGGACAGCGGATATTTGTTTGGCAGTGGCGGGATTTTTAGTCATGATGACGGTGTTTTTGAGTTGGGTTACAATATCATGCGCAAGTACTGGAATCAGGGATATACGACAGAGGCAGCGAAGGCAATGCTTGATTTTGCAGTGAAGGAATTGAAGCAGAAAGAATTCGTGGCGTTTCATGCGGTAGAGAATCCGGCATCCGGTGCTGTGATGAGAAAGTGCGGATTTGTTTATGAAGGGAATGAAGTACATACCAAATTTGACGGTGTGACTTCGTATGATACGAAGCGGTATCGACTGATTGTAAAGTAGAAAGGATAAATCGATGCGGGTAATTGCGATAACAAAACCATGTGTAGAAGCTGAGAGAGAACAGATTTTGTCGGCAGTTGGGGCAGCAGATAAAGTAATGTTCTTTGACAGCGAAGAAGAAATGCTGAAAAGCGGTGAATGTGCAAATATCGATGTTATATTTGGCGAGCCTGACCTCAGTACGATTCATGCGATGAAGAAACTTCGCTGGATTCAGATGACCTGGGTTGGTGCGAACAAATACACCTCTGCACCGGATTATCCGGACAGTGTGGTGCTTACCAGTGCGTCAGGTGCTTATGGACCTGTAATCTCGGAATATATTCTTGCCGGACTGTTGGCATTGAACAAAAAACTGCTTTTGTATCGCGCCCAGATGCAACAGGGCGGATGGGAACGGCTTGAGCAGGACGATACGCTGGAAGGAAAACGGGTGCTTATTCTGGGGACCGGCGATATCGGACAGGAGACGGCGAAAAAGCTGAAAGCATTCGGTGCTTATCCGGTCGGAATCTGCAGAACGCCCGGAAGAACCAGTCCGTTCTTTGAGGAAATCTATTCTGTAGACCAGCTGGATGTACAACTGCCGCTGGCGGATATCGTTGTGATTACACTTCCGGGAACAACAGAGACGACGGGAATGTTTGATGCAAAACGAATTCAAATGATGAGACCGGATACCGTGATTGCGAATGTTGGCAGAGGTTTTATCGTGGATACCGAAGCGTTGACGGTTGCGTTACAGAACGGAGCCCTGAAAGGTGCAGTACTGGATGTGACCGACCCGGAACCGCTACCGGAGAAACATCCACTTCGGTTTATGGAAAATGTGATATTGACACCGCACGTTTCGGGAATCGGCTGGGGAGACAATATGTTTACTAGAAAGCGGATTATCGATATTTTCTGTGCAAACATTCGCCGCGAGCAGGAGAATACGCCCAAAAAGAATGTGATTGATTTCGGTAAGGGATATTGATAGAGAGGAAAAAGAGAAAATGGTTATGAAAAAAATAGGGTTACTTGTGGGATGCCTTGTGATGGTAACGATGCTGTTCTGTGCCTGCGGTACAGAAGATACCAATGTAGGTTTGAATGAGTTGCCTCCGGCAACCGAAGGACCAATAGCGACTGCTACACCTACAGAAGTCGCAGATCCCGAACAAACGTCAGAGTCAACACAAATCCCAGGGGTGACTGCAAGTCCTGCATTAACTGAAGCACCAACTCCGACGGAAGTGCTGAAGGTAACTGCTGCTCCGACGGAAGTACCGAAGGCAACCGCCACTCCGACGGAAGTGCCGAAGGTAACCGAAGCACCAACTCCGACGGCAGTGCTGAAGGCAACCGCCACTCCGACACCGAAAGCGGAGGAAAGATTGACGTATGATGAACATCTGGTATATGATGCTGCAAATTTGCAGTACCATTTTTCAGATGGCGGATCCTATACGGCAGGAAAAGACGGAAGTATTGATTTGCAGTTTGAACATCAGTGGGCCGGAGTCCGCTTGCTCATACCGGAGACGGTGGATCTGAACCAGTGTATGTATGTCTCTGTAACGATGAACACCTACGGAAATGATATATCGTTCAGTCTTTTCGATGAAAAAGCAATAAAAGATCCTTACGCTGATTCAGTGGATGCGCGATATGGTTGTTTTGAAAAAGGCACAACAGAATATTATGTGATTCCGAATTCCGGGAAAAAGGCACGATTGATTGGTTTCTATGCGGCAGATAAGGTGAATCATCCTGCTACATATAAGGTTACGGTGTATCAGGTGACCTTCTTCATGCAGACCGGAAAGACAGTTGAAATACCTGCCGTGTTAGCACCGGATGTAACGGATGATATGACGCTTCGCTCTACCTATGGCAAGGATTTTGGATATCTGGGTGATGCTGTTGAGTTGGCAGAACTGAAGAATGAAGCTTTTTTGGAAGTAATTAAGAATCAGTACAACAGTGTGACAGCTGCATGGCAGATGAAGATGAATCAGTTGCTGATAGATGCACCGTCATTGATTTCTGTCGCGAAAGCAAAGGAACTGGGCTATGTGATTCCGGACAACTACAAGGAATCGGTGGTACCGCAGTTTAATTTTGCAGTGATGGATGAAATGTTGAAGATTTGTGCAGAAAATGATTTGAAAGTACGCTTCCATACGCTGGTTTGGAACGGTCAGGCACTGGATTGGTTCTTCCGGAAAGACTATACCGAAGGCGCAGCGTATGTTGCCCCGGAAGTAATGGATGCCCGATTGGAATACTATATCCGGACGGTAATGAAGCATGTGTTGGATGGACCGCATGGGCATGTGGTTTATGCATGGGATGTTGTAAATGAGTATCTGCACTATGATGATTTGGATACGAAGAACTGGACGATGGTCTACGGCAAAGTCAACACAGAACCTGCATTTGTAAAACTTGCATTTGAGATTGCGGATGATATGTTGCGGGAACGCGGACTTCGGGAGAAGGTATCTTTGTTTTATAATGACTATAATACCTACGCTACGGAATGGGACGGGCGATATACAACCGAGAATATTCTTAAGCTGGTAGCATTCCTGAACTCGGATAAAAAGATTTGTGACGGAGTGGGTATGCAGGCGCATTTGTGGCTGGACGAATATCCGAATTGGAGAGCAGATTTTAACAAAGCAGTGCAGGCATTCCTGAATGCAGGGCTGGAAGTGCAGCTTACGGAAGTTGATGTTGCTCTTCGCAAAGATAATATTACAGAATACGATCAGGAAGATGCTTACGTAGCTCTGATGGCAGATATGTTGAAGCTGAAGAGAGCCGGAGGCAATATTACCGGTATTACGTTCTGGGGAATGGTGGATAGTACACTTTCAGAAAAAGAATATCAGCCGTTGCTGTTCCATAATCCTTTGGAACCGAAGAATGCTTATTACCGGATGTTGCAGGCATATGTGGATCGCGGAGAGATAAGAGAATCGCAAGTGGCAAGACCGACTCCGACCCCGATACCGACCAAAGCACCGGATCCGAACGGAGAGCTTACCTTTACATTTGACGAGATGAAGAGCCAGGTTGCTTTTGACGGTTCCTACGACTTGACAGAAGACGGTTCGGTACAGGCGCAGTTCAATCGGCAGTGGGCACAGGCGATATATTCGCTGCCCCAAGGTGTAGATTTATCACAGTGCAAGTCGATCACGGTAAAAGCAAAGAGTGAGACCTATCGCCTAGGCGTGAAACTGTTCCATGAAGGCGTGTTCGAGGACCCATGGAGTTCGGAATTATGTATCAACGGAGACTGCCATGGCGAAGGAGTCATTGCGTATCCACTGAATCCTGAGATGAATACAACCGTTTGGGGTATTGGCTTGATGGCGATGGATGAAGTGGCCGATTTCTCGAAGTACACGGCAGAAGTTTATAGCATTACGTTCCACATGAAATAAGGAATCAGGAGAATAAGTGGAGGGGAAATCCTTCGGTAGTGATTGACAAACGGTGATTCACGATGTAAAATAGCATTGTTGCTAAATAGGAACGTTCCTAGCGGTGAAAAGGTGCACGAATGAAACGAAATACAAAGTATGAGATATTACAGTGTGCAACAAAGCTGTTCATAGAAAAAGGCTATACTGAGACATATGTTACAAGCATAGCGAATGAATTGGGCATTAGCACAGGGAATCTTACCTTTCATTTTCCGACAAAAGAACATATCCTCGCAGAGCTGATCAGAGAACTGCTTACGCTTCCGAGACGGGAAGAGGAGGGTGAAGTTGAGGGAGAACATGCGTTGTTGACGGTGTATCTGATGGAACTTGCAATGTTTGCAGCGGTTTGTCAGGACAATCCGAATATAAAGGATCTGATTGTGAGTGCATACACGCGTCCGATGTCATTGGAGATTATCCGTGGGGCAGACACGAAAAGAGCGATGCAGATATTCGGAAAATATTGTCCGAAGTGGACAGAAGTGGATTTTATTCAAACGGAGAACGTAGTATCCGGTATGGAATATGCCATGTTCATGACGGAGAATACGCAGGGACTCTCTTTTGAACAGAGAGTGGTCGGTAGTCTGGATGCGATTATGAAAGTATATGAAATTCCGAAAGGTATCCGGGAGGAAATCGTTAGCAAAATAATGGCATCGGATTACAGCAATAGGGGGAATCATTTGTTTGATGAGTTTTGTAATTATATTGAGATGAAAATGTGAGGGTTAATGATATAGATAAGGCATTATAGCAAAAGGCAGACGAGTAGGGGGCGTCTGCCTTTCTGTTGTTTTTCTGGTGTAATGAGATGTGTTGTGATATAATGGCCCATAACGAGATTAGATAGAGGTGGACGATGAGACTTTTATTTGAGATGGACAAAAAAGACCATGCAGACTGTAAACAGGATTTTGTACGCAATTCCGCAAGAAGCATTATTATTTCGAACAAGAAACTTGCGATGATACATAGTGTGAAATACGATTATTACAAGTTTCCCGGTGGCGGCATCGAACGCGGCGAAAGCACGGTTGACGCCATGATACGGGAAACGCGCGAAGAAGCAGGTCTGGTGGTAATACCGGAAACAGTAAAGGAGTTCGGATACGTTTACCGCGTACAAAAGAGTGACCAGAATCCGGAGAACCGCTTTGTGCAGGACAACTTTTATTACCTCTGTGAAGCGGAGGATGATGTGGTTGCCCAGTGTCTGGACCAGTATGAATCCGACGAACACTTTGCACTGGAATTTGTTGATCCGCAAACTGTCATAACGAAGAACCGAAATGTCGGCCCCAGTCCTTACAACGGCTTGATGTTTGAGAGGGAAGCAAGAATCGTTGAACTGTTAATTGCTGAGGGTTTATTTGAGTAACGGATGGAAGGAGAAGCGTATGGGCTATCAATCCACATGGGAATCGTTAAAACAATTTCAGACACCGAAGTGGCTGCGCGAAGGGAAGTTTGGTATCTATACGCATTGGGGTGTGTATTCGGTGCCGGCATGCCGCCCGAACGGCACCTGGTATCCGCGCAACATGTATATTGAGGGAACACCGCAGAACGAATATCACAAGAAGACTTACGGGGATCCGTCCGTGTTTGGATATAAAGATTTTATCCCGATGTTTACCGGTGAGAAGTTCGATGCAGAAGAATGGGCGGACCTGTTCCAAAAAGCCGGTGCAAAGTTTGCAGGACCGGTAGGAGAGCATCACGATGGTTTTGCCATGTGGGACACTTCGTACAGCCGTTGGAACAGTGCGAAGATGGGGCCGAAGGTGGATGTGGTGGCGGCACTCGAGAAGGCAATCCGCGTTCGTGATATGAAGTTTATGGTTGCGATGCACCACATAGAGAATCATTATTTCTTCCCGCATTCCCGTACGGATTGTGATATCGCGGATGAGGCGTATACGGATTTGTACGGTGAACTGCATGATCTGGAGGAGTTCATTCCGGAGAATCGTTTGGGCTCGCAGGCACGTCCGGGCAAGAAAACACTGGATATCTGGTTGGGAAAGACAAAGGAAATTATTGACCGTTTTTCGCCGGATGCACTCTGGTTTGACTTTGGATTCCAGTATGTGCAGGAGCACTATAAACGCGATATGATCAGTTACTTCTATAACGAAGCCATGCGAAAAGGTCAGGAACCGTTGTTGATGTATAAAAACAACGATATTGTAGTGGGGGCGGGTCTGATTGATTTGGAACTGGGACGTTTTGACCGTCTGATGTACAACGAATGGATTACCGATACGACCGTTGATGACGGAGAAGGCTGGTGCTATTTGTTTGATGCAAGGTACAAGAGTCCTCGTACGCTGGTGCATTATCTGATCGATAATGTAAGTAAGAACGGGTATCTTTTGCTAAATGTAGGCCCGAAGCCAAACGGTGAGATACCGGAGGAAGCAAAGCATATTTTGCTCGAGATGGGAAGATGGCTGGAACTGAACGGAGAAGCGATTTACGGAACAAGCCCGTGGCGTTACCACGGAGAAGGTCCGACGCAGATGGCCAGTGCCGGTAACTTTACGGAGGGCGAGAATCTGGTTTACACGTCTGCGGATATCCGTTATACTGCAAAGGAAGATAGCATTTATGCGATTTGTCTGGCGTGGCCCGAGAACGGAGCGTATGTTCTGGAACGGCTGAAAACAGAACTTTATGAAGAAGAGATTGCAAGGATATCAATGCTTGGCTCAGAAAAAGACCTGCAGTGGCATATGGGCGAACGCGGTTTGGTCGTAAAGGTAGACGTAGAGCGTCCGTGCGAGTATGCTTATGTGTTGAAAGTGGAACGGAAACGACCGTTTTAATATGCTGATAAGTGGAGGAAAAGATTATGGTGGCATTCTTATGGAGAAATATCTAAGTACATAGAACTTATTGAAATAGTTTTATGTACGGTACAAAACACAAAAACTATTTAATAAGGAGATTTTGTAATGATATTTCAAGACAATGTAATCAAAGAATATTTAAAGAACGTTTATTTTATCACCGGAACCCCTTGCGGAGGCAAGACGACCATCTCGCGTGAGCTGGCAAAGCGTCATAACTTGTTGGTCTATGATATCGACGAACAGTTTGAGAAGCATCAGAAGATGTCAAACCCTAAATTCCAGCCGTCCATGAACAAGAACTTCAAGGATGCAGACGAGTTCTTCGGACGTACAGTAGAGGAATACAAGCAGTGGTTAATTAGCAACACGAGAGAACAATTAGACTTTGTGCTGATGGACTTGATTCGTCTGTCGCAGGACCGGATTGTGCTGTGTGACTGCCATCTGACACTGGAACAGGCGGAGCAGATTACGGAGGTGTCCAGAGTGGCATTTTTGATTCGGGAACCTTCGAATCTGGTGGAGGAGTACTGTAACCGCCCTGATCATCAGGGATTTGCAAACTTCATCAATAGTGCAACGAATGTCGCGAAGGCTAAGGCGACCTGTAGCGCAACTTTGCAAAGTCTGAATGAAAAAGCCTATCAGGAAATCAAGGCGAGCAAGTACTTCTGGCTGGAACGGACATCGGAAAGTACAGTGGAAGACACGCTTGCAAAAGTGGAGCGGCACTTCGGATTTGTAAAAGATGATGCCTCAATTGCCATAGAAATTAAAAAGGTTGACCAAGGCACCGAACTGGCAGAACAACTTCTCCGCTTCGTCGAAACCTTCTCTTGGGAAGAGGTAAAGGAGCATCTTTCTCAGAACCTTCGTGACTGGGTATTTACCGAATGGGAAACGCCGTTTGTGGCAATCGCAGACGGTAAGATTGTCGGTATGGCTTCTGTTATGAAGACAGATTATTATCCTTTGCCGGAAGTGCATCCGTGGGTATCCAGCGTCTTTGTCACGGAAGAATACCGTGGACAGAGAATCAGCGGTAAGCTGATTGACTTTGCGAATACATATGCAAAGGAGTGCGGATTTGAACGAACCTATATCCCGTCAGAACATGTTGGGCTGTATGAGAAGTATGGTTACCGTTACCTGAAAGATATCGTGAATTACGGTGGCGGAACGGACCGCTTATATGTAAAGGAAATATAATAGCAATTATTTCGGGTGGCTCCTCTGCAGATAGCAGAGGAGCTACTTTTTATTTTGCGAAAGACGTGCAGGATATTGACAAAAGAAGCAACAGCAGTTACAATACATTTAACATTTAGGTTAAATGTTAAACAAGGAGGAGCGGAATTGGGATTACAACATACATTAAAAGCACTTTCGGATCCGATTCGCCGGGAGATATTGAATCTCTTAAAGACCGGAAAGATGTCGGCCGGAGAGATTGTTGATAAATTCCCGGTCACGGGAGCAAGCATTTCACGGCATCTGTCCGTGTTGAAGGATGCGGATCTGATCAGGGATACGCGTGAAGGCAAATTCATTTTTTATGAGTTGAACACTTCTGTTTTGGAAGAGATTATGCTGTGGATTACGGATTTGAAAGGAGATTCTGATAATGAGGAAGTATAGCAGGATGCAACTAATCATAACTTCTGTTGTGATTTTATTACCGATTGTAATCGGTTTGTTCTTATGGAACAAATTGCCGGAACGCATGGTGATACACTGGAACGGGAGTGGGGAACCGGACGGTTGGAGCAGTAAAGGGGTTGCAGTTTTCGGATTACCGTTGATTTTATTTGCGGCACATTGGATTGCAATCTTTTTTACAACGCACGACCCGAAAAACAAGAATCAGAACAGTAAGATTTTTGATATCATTATTTTACTTATGCCGATCGCTTCTTTGGAATTTTGCAGTGCTACCTATGCGATTGCGTTGGGGCGTGATGTTAATATCAATTTTTTAGCGAGCGTCTTTCTGGGAATTGTGTTTATTTTAGTTGGTAATTACCTGCCGAAATGCAAGCAGAATTATACGATAGGGATAAAAGTTGTTTGGGCGCTGAATAACGAGGAAAATTGGAATAAGACACATCGGTTTGCCGGAAAGCTTTGGGTAATCGGTGGTGTGGTACTTCTGGCAACTGTATTTATAGCTTTTGAGAACTTCGTGTATGTATTGCTGCCGGTGGCGTTGATTATGGTACTGGTCCCGATTCTGTACTCCTATCTTTACGACAGGAAGCAGCAGAAAGCAGAGCAGAAGTGATGAGGAATAGAAGAGAGCAATTTAGAATAATCGGTTAAAAGAACAAGAAAGTAGAGGGAATGTATATGGATGAAACAAATAAAAAGCTGGAAACCAAACGAATCATAATCTATCTGGGGATTACTTTTCTTCTTACCTTCGGATATTGTTTTGGTATCCTCTATCCCCTAATTAACTCAGATAATGCAAGTCAGAAAGTGGGAAATTATGCGACGTTGCTGATTGCAGTCGTTATGTTCTTCCCGGCAATCGGCGTCCTGTTAACAAGACTGATTACAAAAGAAGGTTTTAAAAACGCATGGCTCAAGCTGAACTTGAAAGGAAACGTCAAAACTTATCTTTTGGCGTATTTTGGTCCCGGTGTATTAACCGTCTTGGGAATGGTTGTATATTTTCTGATATTCCCTGATAAACTTAATCTGGAATTCGGTTATCTTAGAGCAACACTGGAAGCAGGCGGCGTAAGTGCCGACACATATCCTATGCCAATGTTTGTTTTGTTCATCCTGCAGGCAGGAACGGCACTGTTCTGGGGACCGATTATGAATTGTATCACCTGCTTTGGTGAAGAATGGGGTTGGAGAGGGTATCTTTTGCCGAAAATGGCAGAAAAACTCTCACCGATTCCAATGCTCCTGATCAACGGTGTAATCTGGGGCCTGTGGCACGCTCCGCTCACTGCCATCGGACATAACTATGGTATGGGGTATCCCGGATTCCCATTTACCGGAATTGCAGCAATGTGCCTCTTCTGTATTGTAATGGGTATCTTCCTATCCTATGTGTCCATGAAAACCAAGAGCTGTATACCGGCCATCCTGGGACATGGTGCAATCAACAGTATTGCCGGACTCGGTCTGTACTGTACGGCAGACGGCGGCAATCCGTTCATCGGTCCGGCACCGACCGGTATCGTGGGTGCGATTCCGTTTATTGTTGTGGCAATCATCATGTTGATGTTTTACTTCGGAAAAATCAAAAGAGAAGAATTATGATATATAATTTGAAGCTTTCTACAAGATACAGAGCGCGAGATTTGCGTTCTGTATTTTTGTTGTCCCACAGGCGGAACAGAGTCGATAACCCAGAAAACAGCGGAATCCTCTTGCACGATTCCGGCACATGCGGTAGAATGCAGTTTGATAAACGACAGGGAGGAAGTTATGATACTACAACTGTTTCTCACATTTATGAAAATCGGCGCAATCACGTTTGGTGGCGGCTACGCAATGATTGCGATTATTGAAAATGAAATCGTAGAACGGAAAAAATGGCTGGAAAAAGGCGAACTGCTCGACATCATCGCCGTGGCGGAGAGTACGCCGGGACCGATTGCGATTAACTCAGCAACCTTCATCGGTTACCGTAAGGCTGGATTTTTTGGCGCGATGTTCGCAACTTTGGGCGTAGTCATCCCCTCTTTTGTAATCATTACCCTAGTTGCTTTGTTCTTAAGACAGTTTTATGAATACCCGTTGGTGCAGGACGCATTCCGCGGTATCCGTGTCGGTGTGGTGGTATTGATTGCGAATGCAGTGTACTCATTAGCAAAAGGTTTGAAATGGGGTGTGTTTGCGATTGTTGCAGCAATCCTTTCCTTTGTGGCGGTAGCAGTATTTGATTTTGCGGTGATTCCAATCATTGCGGCAGCGGCAGTTGCCGGTATCCTGTATTCGATGATACTCCGTAAGAAACAGGAGGTGGCAAAATAATGGGAACTTTGGCTGTATTATTTGAACTGTTTATTACGTTTTTTCAGATTGGTTTATTTACTTTTGGCGGCGGTTACGCGATGATTCCGATGATTCAGGATGCGGTGCTTCGTAAGGAATGGATGACGGAGCAGGAACTGATTGACTTTATCGCAATCAGTGAGAGTACACCGGGTCCGTTTGCAATTAACATCGCAACATACGTTGGTGCAGAGACACAGGGGCTGCTCGGTAGTGCCTGTGCAACCCTTGGTGTGGTGCTTCCGTCTTTCATTATCATTCTGATTATTGCAAAATGTTATGAGAAATTCCGCAAGCAACGTCTGATAGCAGATGCATTGACCGGTATTAAGCCGGTAGTCATCGGCTTGATTGCAGCAGCTTGTCTGTCTGTTGTAAAGAAAGCTTTCTTCCCGGAAGGCGTGTCACTGTCTGTGATTCCGACGTATGAATTTATCAGTTCTGTCGTGATTGCAGTAATTCTGTTTATCGAGAAAAAGTACAAGATGAAAGCGGTGTTAATTATCGCATCCTCGGCTGTATTAGGGATTCTGGCAGGACTTCTTCATTGAGTTTCGAGTTGTAACTCGCGAACTTGACAACACAATAAAGTGATAAATCGTTGAAAGAGATAGAAATTGTGTATAATATATTTACAATTTACCTGCGATTAACTGAAAAACATGTTGAAATTTTAACAATTAAGTGTTAATATATAGAGACAGAAATAAAAGGCTTTGAAGTTTTTCAGAACCGGACCGGAGGCAGATATGAGAGAGCAATATTTGGGTCGAGTAAACCGATTGATTTTTATTACGCATGCGATTACCACGTTTTTCCTTGTTATGGGACTTGTGTCGCAGCTGACATCAGCCGTATCAGGCATGGCGCCGATACAGAGTATTGTTCCGATTATCGGAGCATTGGCAGTATTCTTGGGCGGCGTAGTGATGTTCCTTCGTTTTAAGCGTACGATTATCTATACACGTTACGTAGGTATTGCATTTGCAGCATATTATATTCTTCTGCTTGCAATGGCAGCATCGAACACTCCGTTTACATACATCTTACCGATTATGTTTATTTTGGTATTGTCGTTTGATGTGCTGATTGTCCGAATTACTGCAGCAGGATTCTTCGTAGCAAATATATTACGTATTATATTGACTGCAAGTTCGAACGAGATGACCGGACTGGTAATCGAGTCCATCATGATTGAAGCAATTATTTCGATTTTGATTGTAATCGCTACGAATGTTGGTGTAGTGATGATGAAGCGTTTCTTTGATGAGTCTATGGATGCGTTGCAGCAGGCGTCCAAGACGAACGAGAATGTTGCATCCGAAGTACTGAATGTAGCCCAGAATGTAGAGAAAGAAGTACAGGGAATGTTGCAGAATCTTGCGGAGATTGCTGATTCCGCTAAGACCGTAAACCAGTCGATGGACTATGTTTCCCAGGGAATCAACGATACTTCTGAATTGATTTACCAGCAGAATATGAAGACACAGGAAATCACGGGCATCATTGATAATACACATGATACGACCAATGCAATTGTTGAGGTTACCCATGATACAGAGAAGGCTTTGGATATTGGTAAAGAAGCAATGGATAAGTTGTTCCATCACGTGACAGCTTCCATTGATGCAAACAACAAGATGAAGATGTCTGCGAGTGAACTTCAGACCAAGTCAGAAGAAGTAAAGGGTATTACGGATATTATTCTTGGCATTTCGAACAAGACCAACCTGCTTGCGCTGAATGCAAGTATCGAGGCAGCAAGAGCCGGTGAATTTGGTAAGGGCTTTGCAGTCGTTGCAGATGAGATTCGTAATCTGGCCGAGCAGACAAGACAGGAAACCGAGAACATCACCAGCATCATTGATGCATTGTCGAACGAAGCACAGACGATGTCCGAACAGGTAGACGAGACGGTACAGATGTCCAACGAAGAAAGCGTATACGCAAAAGAAGCGGACGCGCAGTTCGAACAGATTACCAACAAGGTTGAGGAGCTGTTGAAGCATGTAAACGAAGTAGAGACATTGATGAACTCTCTGGTATCTTCCAACATGGTAATCGCAGACAGTATCAGTTCCTTGTCGGCAACCAGTGAGGAGATCACTGCAAGCACCCACGATGTATACGAAACAAGTAGCAAGAACGTGGAATTGGTAGAAGGATTCGTGACATCCATGGAGCAGATTATGAAGGGCTTCGAGCGTTTACGTACTTATACAACCAAGAAGAAATCATAAGGATATATAATTTGAGATGTGAGGAGCATCGCAGGCTGAGAAGGCTTGCGATGCTTTTTGTTTTGGCATAATCTGTGTTCGGATTGCATAGTTTATAACAATAGTGGACAGCAGTCGGGTAGATACAGTGAAACGGAATTATGCAATCGGTACAAAAACACAGAAGCAGATTGAGGAAAGGGCAATCGAGATAGCGGAATACATCATAGAGTGTCGTGCCACCGTCCGGCAGGCAGCAAAGCAATTTGGGGTCAGTAAATCCACAGTGCATAAAGACACACAGCGGATGCAATATATTGATAAGGCACTTGCAGACCAGGTAAGGCAGGTGCTGGAGATGAATAAGTCGGAACGTCATATCCGGGGTGGAATGGCAACGAAGGAAAAGTATCTGCATCGTGCAGATTTGTGTGGTGAAAGAAATCGGGAATTTGACACAGCATATCATTCACACACTGGTGAAAGCGACAGTTTTTGAAAGTGTGTGGCACTTTCGGACACAAGTGTCCGCCATTGCCACACATTTTCTGCAAACAGTCTTTTTAACAGTGCATTACATGATATTGCTGTGTCAAATCCCCTCTGTGTTGTTTGTTGCAAAAACTGCAGAAACTCAAGAAAGCAGATTCTTGTATTTTTGTACGGAGTAGAGTAAAATAATTATGTTTTACCAATATAAGAAATGGGGTTTAAGAACTTATGAATCATTCTGAAGTACTTGAGATAAGAAAGCGTTTTACCAAGACAGCGGTATCGGCACACCGTGTAACCGGCTGTTATGTGACAGGCGATGATAAGCAGATCCGTACCTATGTTGATGAGATGTTTTTGAATTTAGAGGAAGAAGAACAGTTCAAATACATGGAACTGATGAAGAAAAGTCTGTCGGGAACGATGGGCAAGAATCTTCTGAATCTGTCTTTTACAAATGAGGCAGAGCTGGATGGAGGTGTTCAGCGAAGCCTGATTGCACTGCGGGACAGTGAACTGAAGAATCAAGAGATGCTTAATGCATTTTATTCCCGTGTGATTGAGAATTATGATTTTGCAGGGAATTATCTGATTCTTCTGGTCTACGATGCCTATGATGTTCCGGTCAAGACAGAAGACAATATCAAACTTGGGGATTCGGAAGAGGTGTACTCCTATGTACTATGCATGATCTGCCCGGTGAATCTGTCAAAACCGGGACTGAGCTATCATGAGGAAGAGAACAAGATCGCCAACCGTACCCGTGACTGGGTAGTGGATGCACCGGATACGGCGTTCCTGTTCCCGGCATTTAACGACCGCAGTACAGACCTTCATAATCTGCTTTATTATGTTAAGGATACGGATGAACTGCATGAAGAACTGATTAACGGTGTGCTCGGCTGTGAAGAGAAGATTCCTTCGGACAAGCAGAAGAAGGCGTTCAAAGAGATGGTAACTGAGGTACTGAACGAGGTGCCGGAATACGATACTTTTGAAATTGTGAAGGCGATGAACGACAACCTGACCGAGATGACAGAGGACCTCCTGGTCGAGGAGCCGGTACTGTTAAACAAAGACGGTGTGAAGGAACTGTTCTTGAAGAGTGGTCTGAAGGAAGAACATCTGGACGTGGTAGAAGAGAAGTTTACGGAGGCGGTCGGCGCGGAAGCAGAGTTAGAAGCAGAGAGCCTGACGGACAAGAAGAAGTTCGAAGTAAAAACGAACGATGTACATATCCAGGTAAAACCGGAAAACAGTGATTTGATTGAAGTGCGGATTCTGGACGGCAGGAAGTGCCTCGTCATCCCGATGGATGTTGACGTTGAGGTAAACGGAATTGTAAGAAGAATCCGCGAAGAGTTCGCAGAACAAGAGGAGGAATAAGATGACACCGAAACAGATTTCTTATCGTAATACAGCAAACGGAATGATAGAGAAAATGGCAGTACGCGGCATGGATGGGTATTATTGTGATACACGCGAAGAAGCCTGTGCCAAGGCATTGGAACTGATGGCAGAGGGTGCGAGCGTAAGTTTTGGCGGTTCTGTGACGCTGAACGAGATTGGCTTGATTGATGCAATCCGTCAGGGACAGTATGAGGTGATTGACCGCGCGGATGCGAAGACGCCGGAAGAGAAAAGAGCGATGTACGGCCGTATCGTGACGGCAGATTATTTCCTGATGAGTACGAACGCGATTACCCTGAACGGTGAACTGATTAATATTGATGGTTTTGGCAATCGGGTGGCTTGTCTTTGCTGCGGACCGGAGAATGTCATTGTGGTGGCAGGTATGAACAAGGTAACCTCCACGGTAGAAGAAGGCATCAACCGTGCGAAGAACATCGCGGCACCACCGAATGCAGTGCGTCTGTCCCGACCGACTCCGTGTACACAGATCGGCCGTTGTGGTGACTGCCAGATGGAAGGCTGTATCTGTGCACAAACCGTGATTACCAGACGGTCATTGACGCCACACAGAATCAAGGTGATTCTGGTGGGGGAAACATTGGGATTCTAATGTGAAGAAAATACAAAAATTGGTTGACAAATAAGAGGCATCTGTTTATATTATTTGCTATTACAGAAGTGGAATGGAGGAAGAAACATGAAGATTGAAACAAAGTGTGTTCAGGCAGGTTACACACCCGGAAACGGTGAACCGAGAGAGGTGCCGATTTACCAGAGTACTACCTTTAAGTACAGCACCAGCGAAGAGATGGGTAAGCTCTTTGATCTGGAGGCAAACGGTTACTTCTACACCAGATTGCAGAACCCGACCAACGATACCGTTGCAGCGAAGATTTGCGAGATGGAAGGCGGTGTGGCAGCGATGCTTACTTCCTCCGGACAGGCAGCAAACTTCTATGCTGTATTTAATATCTGTGAGACCGGCGGACATTTTATCGCATCTTCGAATATCTATGGCGGAACCTATAACCTGTTTGGCGTAAGTATGAAGAAGATGGGAATCGAGTGTACTTTCGTAGATCAGAATCTGCCGGAAGAAGAACTGCAGAAGTATTTCCGTCCGAACACTAAAGCAGTGTTTGCAGAGACGATTACCAATCCGACCGTAACGGTTCTGGATATTGAAAAATTCGCAAGACTTGCACACAAGAACGGCGTACCGTTGATTATTGATAATACCTTTGCGACTCCGGTAAATTGCCGTCCGTTTGAGTGGGGCGCAGACATCGTAACCCATTCGACCACAAAGTACATGGACGGTCATGGTGTTGCAGTCGGCGGCTGTATCGTGGATTCCGGTAATTTTGACTGGATGGCACATGCGGACAAGTTCCCGGGCCTTACCACTCCGGATGACAGCTATCACGGCATCACTTACGCAGAGCGTTTTGGCAAGGGTGCCTATATCACCAAGGCTACCGCACAGCTCATGAGAGACTTTGGTTCCATTCAGGCACCGCAGAATGCATTTTATCTGAGCCTTGGTCTGGAGAGTCTGCATCTTCGTATTGCACGTCACTGCGAGAATGCACTTGCGGTTGCGAAGTACCTGAAGGCACACGAAGAGGTGGCATGGGTACATTACTCCGGTCTCGAGGGTGATGAGTACTACGAACTTGGACAGAAGTATCTGCCGAAGGGCTCCTGTGGTGTACTGGCATTCGGTATCAAGGGCGGTAGAGAGCGTTCCATCAAGTTCATGGATCAGTTGAAGCTTATCAATATCGCAACCCATGTTGCAGACAGCCGTTCCTGTCTGTTGCATCCGGCAAGCCATACACACCGTCAGCTGACCGAAGAGCAGTTGATTGAAGCCGGTGTTGCACCGGATCTGATCCGCCTTTCCGTTGGTATTGAGAATGTAGACGACCTGATTGCCGATATCGAGCAGGCATTGAAAGCAATGTAATTGAATAGAAAAGAATAAAAAGACTGCCGCGTGCAGTCTTTTTGTTATTTTGACGAATTTTGCGTGTGAAAAAAGTAACAATTCTTGCGAAGTGCACAATACCTATGGTAACATGAAAGTACATACATATAGTGTAAATTGGCTGTAGTGTGGGAATATTATTACAGTAATGCAGGGATGAGAGCCGGAACAGCATTTTGAGGAGTGTTTCCGGTAAGAATAGAAGAAAGAAGAGGAAGAAACATGGCGGGAAAAGGAACATTTCGAGGCGGAGTACATCCGTACGACGGAAAAGACCTCTCCAAGGACAAGCCGGTAACAGAACTGCTTCCGAAAGGGGATCTGGTTTATCCCATGATCCAGCACATCGGTGCTCCGGCAAAGCCGGTTGTAGCAGTTGGGGATACCGTGCTCGTAGGACAGAAAATCGCTGAGGCAGGCGGATTTATTTCTGCTTGCGTCATCAGTTCCGTGTCTGGTACCGTAAAGGCGATTGAACCGCGTCTGACAGTATCCGGAGCAATGGTTGAGTCCATTATCGTGGAAAATGACCATAAGTATACAACAATTGAAGGCTTTGGCGAGGAGCGGGATTATACGGAATTGTCCAAAGAAGAGATTCGCGAGATCGTAAAAGAAGCAGGCATCGTCGGCATGGGTGGTGCAGGGTTCCCGACCAATGTGAAGCTGACTCCGAAGGATGACAGTGCAATCGATACGATTATCGTGAACGGTGCGGAGTGTGAACCGTACCTGACTTCGGATTATCGTATGATGCTGGAGAATCCGGAGAAGATTATCGGCGGTCTTAAGGTGATCCTGAGATTGTTTGAGAACGCGAAGGGTATCATTGCCATCGAGGACAATAAGCCGGATTGCATTGAAAAGATTTCAGCGATGATAAAGCGTGAGCCGAAAATCCGTGTGCAGGTGTTGAAAACCAAGTATCCGCAGGGTGCAGAGCGTCAGCTCATCTATGCATGTACCGGACGGAAGATTAACTCTTCCATGCTCCCGGCAGATGCAGGCTGCGTGGTAAATAACACCGATACCGTAATCTCGATATACCGCGCGGTATGCGAGACGACGAAACTGATTCGCCGTGTTGTAACCGTGACCGGAGATGCCATCAAGGAACCACAGAACTTTTTTGTACGGATCGGTACAAATTACGCTGAACTTTTGGAGGCGGCAGGCGGCTTTACTGCAGAACCGGAAAAGATTATCTCCGGTGGCCCGATGATGGGACTTGCCATCTATACCACAGACCTTCCGGTGACAAAGACCTCTTCCGCGTTGCTTGCATATAAGAAGGATCAGGTGGCGATGACAGAGACCGGTCCCTGTATCCGTTGCGGCCGCTGCGTAGAGGTGTGCCCGAGCAACCTGATTCCGCAGCAGATGATGATCTATGCAGAGCGTTTTGATGATGCGAACTTTGAAGCGATTAACGGTATGGAGTGTTATGAATGCGGTTGCTGTACTTATGTTTGTCCGGCTGGAAGAAAGCTGACCCAGGCATTTAAACAGACGAGAAGAAGCATTCTTGACCAGCGTAAGAAGAAATAAAATAATCCGATGAAAGAGGTGGACACCTTGAAACAGTTATTCCACGTATCCGCTTCGCCGCATATCCGCAGCGGAGCATCGACGGGAGACATTATGCGTGATGTAGTCATTGCTTTGCTTCCCGCGAGTTTGTTCAGTATATATTGGTTTGGTTTTCAGTCACTGCTGATTCAGCTGGTCTGTGTAACAACCTGCGTAATTTCTGAGTATGTCTGGAGAAGATGTATGAAGAAGGCACATGTACCGTATGAGTGCAGTGCCATCGTAACCGGTATTTTGCTTGCTATGAATCTTCCGGTGGGCGTTCCCATCTGGATGGCGATTGCCGGAAGTATCTTCGCCATCATCGTAGTAAAGGAACTCTACGGAGGTCTCGGACAGAACTTCATGAACCCGGCATTGGCAGGCCGTTGTTTCCTGTTGATTTGTTTTGCAGGCCGTATGACAGATTTCAAAGTGACTTCGTTTGCAGCATCCGGAACTTCTTCTGCATCGAAGGGGCTGTATACGTTCCTGAATGGTGCAGCATCCGTAGACGGTATCTCCGGTGCAACACCGCTTGCAGTGGTGAAGGGTCTGGAGGCAGGTGCTTCGGTTGCTGAGAACGTAAGCCTGTTTGATATGTTTTTTGGTTTTACCGGCGGTGTGCTTGGTGAGACCAGTGCACTGATGATTCTGATTGGTGCAGCGTATATGGTAATCCGTAAGGTGATTTCCCTTCGGATTCCGCTTACCTACATCGGAACCTTCGCTGTGTTTGTCCTGATTTTCGGCGGACACGGATTTGATATGAACTATCTGGCAGCACAGCTTCTTGGCGGTGGCTTGATGCTCGGTGCATTCTTTATGGCAACCGACTATGTGACCAGTCCGATTACCAAGGCAGGACAGATTGTGTTCGGTGTGCTGCTTGGTATCCTGACCGGTCTGTTCCGTATTTTCGGTAACAGCGCAGAAGGCGTATCCTATGCAATTATATTCTGTAATCTTTTGACACCGTTGATTGAGAAATACACGATGCCGAGAGCGTTCGGAAAGAAAGGAAAGTAATCATGGCTGAGACAGTTGCAAAGAAAGACAATGCGGTAAAAGACGCGGCGATTCTTGTGATTATCACCCTGATTGCTGCTCTGCTCCTTGCATTTGTTTATGAGATAACCAAAGACCCGATTGCGGCGCAGAAAGCGAAGAAAAAGACAGAAGCTTACGCGGCTGTTTATCCGGGACTTACCGATACTGTGATTTCGGATAGCCTGCAGGCAAAGGCAGAAGCATTTGTCGGAGACGGTATGAGTGTAGATGAAGCCGTACTTGCGAAGGATGCTTCGGGCGCTGTTGTAGGGCTTTTGATGACAGTTACCACGCCGGAAGGTTATGGCGGTGATATCACCCTGACCTGTGGTGTGACCGCAGACGGAACCTTGACAGGTATCTCTTTCCTGACGCTTGCCGAGACCGCCGGTCTTGGCATGAAAGCACAGGAGGATGGTTTCCGCGGACAGTTCGAGAATAAAAAGACAGACAGTTTTGCCCTGATGAAAGGCGGCGTAGCCGTAGTCGATGGCAATGAGCCGGTGGATGTCATCAGTAATGCAACCATTACATCGGAAGCGGTTGTAAGAGCCGTAAACGGTGCGCTTGAATTTGCGGGCGATATCCTGAACGAAGGATTGGAGGGATACGCAGAATGATAAAGAAATGTTTTGAACGTTTATACAACGGTATTATCAAAGAAAATCCGACCTTCGTGCTGATGCTTGGTATGTGTCCGACCCTTGCGGTAACAACTTCGGCAGTGAACGGTGCCGGCATGGGTCTGTCCACGATGGTAGTACTTGTTATGTCGAATATGCTGATTTCCATGCTCCGCAAGGTGATTCCGGACAAAGTACGTATTCCGGCATTTATCGTAATTGTTGCATCCTTCGTAACGATTGTACAGCTTCTGATTGAAGCATATCTGCCGGCACTCAACGAGTCGCTCGGTATCTATATTCCGTTGATCGTAGTAAACTGTATCATCTTAGGACGCGCAGAGTCCTATGCATCGAAGAATCCGGTACTGCCGTCTATCTTCGACGGTATCGGCATGGGTCTTGGCTTTACCGTGGCACTTACCATCCTCGGTGCAATCCGTGAGTTGATCGGTGCAGGTACGATCTTTAACTATGCAATTCCGTTCCTCAAAAATTATGAGCCGTTTTCCATCTTTATCATGGCACCGGGTGCGTTCTTTGTATTGGCGGCATTGACAGCAATCCAGAATAAGCTGCAGTTAAAGTCTGCAACCAATATCGATATGCCGGATGACGCTCCGATTGCTTGTGGCGGCAATTGCGCGGCGTGTGTGGGTGCAGCCTGTATCGAGAACCGCAAGATTCTCGATGGGGAAAAGCTTGCACGCGAAGCAGAGAAGCAGGCAAAGCTTAAGGCGGCACAGGAAGCAAAACTTGCAACAAAAAACAAGATGCAGGAGAATGTGGCAAATGCCGATACTCCGCAGGCAGAGAATATCAAAGACAATGACAATTCTGCTACAGTTCGTGAAGAACAGTTGCCGGCAGGAAAAGGAGGTACCGAAGCATGAAAGAATTACTATTAATCTTAATCGGCGCCGCCCTCGTCAATAATGTAGTGCTGAGCCAGTTCCTTGGTCTGTGCCCGTTCCTCGGCGTATCCAAAAGAACAGAGACCGCAGCCGGTATGGGTGCAGCGGTATTGTTCGTTATTACCATTGCTTCTGCAATCACAAGCCTGATTTACACCGGCATTTTGGAGAAGTTGGGACTTGAGTATCTGCAGACCATCGTATTCATTCTGGTCATTGCAGCACTGGTACAGCTCGTTGAGATGGTCTTAAAGAAAAAAATGCCGTCTCTCTATAACTCGCTGGGTGTATATCTGCCCCTGATTACCACGAACTGTGCGGTGCTCGGTGTTGCACTGAAGAACGTACAGAACGGTTACGGTCTTGTGGAGAGTATTGTCTATGGTATCGGTATTTCCATTGGTTTCTTCATTGCGATTGTAATCATGGCAGGTATCCGCGAGCGCATCGAGTTCAACGAGATTTCGAAGAGCTTCAAGGGGATGCCGATTGTACTTGTAACTGCCGGTTTGATGGCGATTGCATTTATCGGCTTTTCGGGATTACTGTAACAAAACTTACAGAAAGGTATGGAGAATACAATGATTATTACTATACTTGCTTTGAATATAAAAGCGGTCCTGATTGCAGCTGCGGTAGTTGCCGGAACAGCATTGCTGATTGGTGCGATGCTTGGCGTTGCCGGAAAGTTCTTTCAGGTCGAAGTAGATGAAAAAGAAGTCAAGGTACGTGAAATGCTCCCCGGTAACAACTGCGGCGGCTGTGGCTATGCAGGTTGTGATACCCTCGCAAAGGAAATCGTTGCGGGCAATGCTCCGGCGAATGCTTGTCCGGTCGCACGGGCAAATCACGGACTGATTGCAGATATTATCGGTGCACAGGTGGAAGCAGCGGAGCGCAAGGTGGCGTATGTTCACTGTAAGGGAACTTGCGACAAGACGACCATCAAGTACCACTATGACGGGTTGGCCGACTGTAAGAAGCTGGCACTGATTCCGGGACATGGCGAAAAGCTCTGTGCGTTTGGCTGTATGGGTTACGGAAGCTGCGTCAGAGTCTGTCAGGATGACGCCATCAAGATTGTGAACGGTGTAGCGGTCGTTGATAAGGAAAAATGCATCGGCTGTGCACGTTGTGTAAAAGAATGTCCGAACCACCTGATTGAGTTGATTCCGTATGATACAAAATATGCGGTATCCTGTAACTCGAACGCGAAGGGCAAGGACGTGAAGCTTGCCTGTGAAGTCGGCTGTATCGGTTGCGGCATCTGTGCTAAGGTTTGCGAATTCGGCGCGATTACGCTGGAGAACAACCTCGCACGCATTGATGCCAGCAAGTGTACCGGTTGCGGCAAGTGCGCGGAGAAGTGTCCGTCGAAGATTATCTATAAGATTAGTTAATTGAAGAGTAAAAAGAAGCGACCCATCGGGACGGAGACGTTCCGGTGGGTTGATTTTTTATGAGAAATATTAGATAATATAAGACACTCTATATATGAAGGAGAATCACCATGAAGTTTAACAATGGCTGTTGGTTGCAAAAAGAAGGTACTGCATGCTTCTCCCCGTCAGAAGCATATTATACAAAGATAAGCGAAGAAGCGGTGGTAATCTGCGCACCGACTTCTGTCATATACGGAACCGGTTCGACACTGGAAGGCATCAACCTGACTGTGAAGGTGACGTCTCCGGCACCGGAAGTACTGCGCATCCAGACCTGTCATCACGCAGGTGTGCAGGAGAAGACTCCGGCATTTGAATTATACAGTGAAGGTGACAAGCCCTATGCACAGCAGAAGCTGGATGTAACGGAAAGTGACACGGAAGTTGTGATAAAGAGCGGCAGTCTGAAACTTGTGGTGAACAAAAAGCCCTGGTCCCTGACCTACTACCGCGGGGACGAGAAACTGACCCGCAGCGCAGGCAGAGATCTTGCGATAATGAAGACGGATTGGAAGGGGTATTACTATGATTCCCCTGCCAATACCTATATGAGAGAACAGTTGAGCCTTGGCGTAGGCGAGTTAATCTATGGTCTGGGCGAACGTTTTACCCCGTTTGTAAAGAACGGTCAGAGCGTGCAGATCTGGAATGCAGACGGCGGTACCTCGACCGAACAGAGTTATAAAAATATCCCGATGTATCTCTCTAACAAGGGGTACGGTGTATTTGTTAACCATCCGGAGATGGTGGAATTTGAAATCGGTACGGAATTCGTGACCAAGGCAGAGTTCAGTGTAGAAGGCGAACGTCTGGATTACTTCCTGATCAACGGCCCGACGATGAAGGACGTACTCGAACGCTACACCGACCTGACCGGTAAGCCGTCACTTCCGGCGCCGTGGACCTTCGGTCTGTGGCTGTCCACTTCGTTTACCACGAACTACGACGAAGAAACGGTAACAAAATTTGTAGACGAGATGTTTGCAAGGGATATTCCGCTCAAGGTGTTCCATTTTGACTGTTGCTGGATGAAGGAATTCTGCTGGTCGGATTTCTGCTGGGACAGCAGAGTATTCCCGGACCCGAAAGGCATGTTAAAACGCTTGAAAGAAAAGGGCTTGAAGATCTGTGTCTGGATTAACAGTTACATCGGCCAGGAATCCGTCCTGTTCGAAGAAGGCAGGAAGAACGGATATTTTGTAAAGCGTGCGAACGGTGATGTATGGCAGTGGGATATGTGGCAGCCGGGCATGGCAATCGTGGATTTTACCAATCCGGATGCGTGCAAGTGGTACAGTGACAAGCTCGAAGCCCTGCTTGATATGGGCGTTGACTGCTTCAAGACCGACTTTGGTGAGAGAATTCCTACCGACTGTGTATATTTTGACGGCTCTGACCCGAAGAAGATGCATAACTACTATACTGAACTTTATAACAAGACCGTGTACGAACTTCTGGAGAGAAAGCGCGGCAAGGGC
>JAZNXH010000006.1:0-5494 GCA_045593785.1 Lachnospiraceae bacterium | reverse complement strand
ATACGGGATCTGATTCACATTCTGGAAGAGATGGAAGAGGAATTATAAAGAAGGGTACAATCCAAATGTAAGTAACGCTACATTTGGATTGTATTTTTTGTGCCTTGGTGTATAATAGAGGGAGAAAGTACGCAAGATAATACGCAAGTACGGGAGGTGCTTTCATGGGAGATTATAAACCGCCTTTTACAATCACGAATGAGATATTATCGTATGTGGCATCCATTTCAGAAAAGATAGGACACATTACGGCAATCAATAATCTGGAAGCAAAGCCGCAGTTGAGAAAAAACAATCGGATTAAGTCCATCCATTCTTCTCTGAAAATCGAAGCAAATTCGCTTTCCCTGGGACAGGTCAGGGATGTTATCAATGGTAAAACGGTATTGGGTGAGCAGAAGGAAATTCAGGAAGTCAAAAATGCTTATGCTGCTTATGAAAAAATTACAGAAATTGATCCATATAGCATCAATGACTTGAAACAGTTCCATGGCATTATGACAAAATATGTTGTGGAGGAATCCGGGGATTTCCGCCGAGGGGAAGAAGGCGTGTTTAACGGTGATCGCTGTGTGTTCATGGCACCGTCTGCACGACTTGTTCCGCAGTTAATGGATAATCTTTTTGATTGGCTGAAAGAAGCACAGAGAAGTGTTCATCCGTTGATTTTGAGCAGTGTGTTTCATTATGAATTTGTCTTTATTCATCCGTTTGCTGATGGTAACGGCAGAATGGCAAGGTTATGGCATACGGTGATTCTTTCTAAGTGGAAGCCGGTTTTTGAATATATTCCAATCGAGAGTCAGATTGAAAAGTTTCAGGAGGAATATTACAGTGTGATTGCCAAGTGTCATGTGGATGGGGAATCTACGACATTTATTGAGTTCATGCTAGCACAGGTTGATAAGATTTTGGATGACATTTCTGTACAGATCAGTGAGGATAATGAACAGCCTTCAGAATATATCAAAAGGTTATTGGAGGTAATGGAATATGATATTCCCTATACCGGCAAAGCACTCATGGAAAAACTGGGGTTGAAATCAAAAGAAGGTTTCCGAAGAAATTATCTGCGGCCGGCAACTGACATGAATCTTATTCGTATGACAATCCCGGATAAGCCGAACAGCAGAAATCAGAGGTATGTGAAGATATAGGGGATAAAAATCAGATTGAGGTAGACATATGAAAAAAACCAAAATACAGATAAACATAAATGACTTTCCAAGTGAACTTCATTATATCTTTGAGAATGCGACGGTATATGACAGCAGTTCGCATCCGACGATGACGGTGTACTACAGTGACCGAGGGTATTATGTGAAGATGGGAGCGAAGGGGAGTCTAAAAACGGAAGCTGAGATGGTGAAATTGTTTGACCGTAACGGGATGGGCGTAGAGCTGGTTACGTACATCTCAGATGAGAAGGACTACATGGTAACGAAGCCTGCAGTGGGGGAAGATGCCACGCATCATTTGGACAAGCCCGAAACGTTGTGCGAAGTACTTGCAGAAGCGATGAAGTTTTTGCACAGCAGACCGATTGACGGGGTTCCCGTTTCGCTGTGTATGGATACCTATGCGAAAGCCGGAAAAGCTGAGCTTATGAAGCAGGACACCTTTATTCACGGGGATTTTTGTTTGCCGAATATCATGTTGGATGATTGGAAATTCAGTACCTTTATTGATGTCGGTCTGGCTGGAATCGGAGATAAGCATATCGATATTTACTGGGTGCTTTGGTCGTTGAACTTCAATCTGGGAACGGATCAGTATACGGATTATTTTCTTGACCTGTACGGGAGAGAAAATGTGGATATGGATGTCCTGAAGATGGTGGCTGAAGTGGAACGGATGAGTGATATTTCATACAGAAAGGCAACCATAGAGGATTGTTTTCCGATTGCTGAATTGAAGGGCATTGTATGGAATACGACATACAGAGGGATTTATCCGGACGAGTCGCTGGACGGTTATGATGTTGGGAAAAATGCGCTGATAATTCAGAAGATAGTGAACAATCCGGAGATTGAGATATATGTGGCAGAAGATAAGGGGAAAATAGTTGGATTTATGACCTGTGGGAAGCCATATAAGCCTTTCCGGCACTATGAACAGGAAATCGGATTGCTTTACATATTAAAAGAATATCAGCGGCAGGGAATTGGCAGAGGATTCTTTGATATTGCGCGGAAACAGGCAAAAGAGAACGGATATAAGGAGTTTATCGTTTCTGTAAACCGTCAAAACAGCAATGCAATACAGTTTTATCGTTCAATGGGTGGGGAAGTGATTGACACGACGGAGAGACAATTAACGTTTGTGTATGTAGTATAAGATTATGATTGGGGAAGCATATCATAAATAGGGGTAAGATGAAAGGAAATGATTCATTAATGAAACGTATATTTTTAGTACTTACTGTTTTTGTTTTATTGGTAGTAACATCATGCGGTTCGAAAGAAACCGGACAAACGACCGTCGCGAGGGGAAATAAGGAAGAGTTTAATCACTTCCTAACAGAAATCCGGCAGCAGGAAGAGCCATGGACGGAAGAAGAGATTCAGGCTTTTGAAGCCTACGTTCAGCCAAAGGAGTATGAGCATATGTTTAGTGAGGATGAGATAAAAGTCCTCATGGAGGAAAAAGAAGTTTCGAAAACGGTTACGTCAAAGCAGGCAGCAGAAGATATTGAGCTGGCGTTTCAGCTTCTTTCCTATGCTTACGGAGGATATCAGTACTTTGGTGGTGACGAGGTTTTTTTACCAATTCGGGACGACATTTTAAACGAATTGGAGACAGTATCAGATATCAAAACATACGATTTGTGGAAACTTTTATGGGATTCGTTATATCCGGTGATTGCGGATGATCATTTTTACATCGTAACCAATCAGCGCCGCACATGGATTGTTGACCGGGAATATTTACAATCTACTTATTTTGTACGGGATTTGTATTTTGATGACCCGACTGGTATCGATTCCCAATACGTCAAGCGCACGATAGGTCCTAATGGAGCTATTACATATTGTCTTGCAGCAGTTGTTCAGAGTCCGGAAAAGCTTCCTGTCAAGATGACCATCGAGGGGGTTGAATATGATTTGCGCTGGCGTTTGGCAAAACCAACATCGCACTCGGACGATACGTATGCTGAGGTTTTTTCTGAAACTACCGTTGCTGATGGACGGCTTCCGGTGATACACAATTATTCACTTAGTGGTGACGACAGCAGGATGGAAAAATTCATATTCACGGGTGCTTCCTATGAATACAAAAAGGCACCTGCGTTGGTGTTGGATCTTAGGGGGAATAATGGTGGAAATGCCAATCATGCCCGTTTATGGCTCAGATATTTTTGTGACAAACGGGTTGACGGAAAAACGATTGCGTCAATTAAATTAAGTAACTTTCATACAGTTGTTTACGGAGGTGTCAGCGGAGAGGTCGGTTCATGGTACTACGAACGTTCCGATGGGACTCCCTGGGACACCGGAAACAGTATTTTCGTTTTGATTGACGGTAATACCTGCTCTGCCGGAGAAATCTTTGCGAATATGCTTACTATGGGAAAACAGGTTGTGCTGGTAGGCACGAATACGAGAGGATGCCTGAACTTCGGAAATATAAACGCTGTGTCTCTGCCAAACAGCGGTATCCGGCTTCAATTCGGGTCGCAATACAGCATTGATCAAAGTCTGGAAAAAACAGAAGGCGTTGGTTATTTCCCGGATTTGTGGGTGGAACCGGAGGATAGTCTTGATGCTGTAGTCCGGTTGTGCAATTATTACGGACTGTTGGAGGAGAATTAGGAAAATCATGATAAGATTAGCGACCGTAAATGATGCAGAACAATTAAGCCGTTTGAATGAGGAATTTAACGGAGAAGAAACAACCATTGAGAGTATCAGGGAATCTCTCATAAACAATCAGCAGGAAGTTGTTATCGTAGCCGAGGAAGACAACGCATTGGTTGGGTTTGTTTGTGTTCAGTTGAAGAAGTCGTTTTGTTATGATGACTATATGCCTGAGATTACGGAAGTGTATGTCATGTCAGAGTATAGAAAAAGAGGGATTGCAAGCAATATGATTCTCTTTGTAGAAGAGTATTGCAGTAAGAAGTATCCGCTGCACAAGTACGAACTTCTGACAGGGAAGAAAAATGTAGCAGCGCAATCTGTGTATGGAAAACTTGGATATACGGATGACGGGGAGATGCATATGGTGAAGCGGGTGAAATAAATTGAGGTTGATTGCTTTGGTCTTTTAACATATAATACATGTGTGGTTAAAGTAAACATTTGGGCTGGTCGCAAGACCCGGGTCCACCATTTTGGCGGGTAAGACACCCGCCGTTTCTGATTAAGGGGCGAAAAAGTGTAGGGGAGGATAAAAGAGATGAAGTTATCGGATTTTGTTATCGTAGAAAAAATTGAAAAAGGCTGGTCGCACGAGCAGAAATACAAAGTTACGGGCAAGAGCGGTCGGAACTTCCTGCTTCGCATTACACCGATGGAGCAGTATGAGCAGAAGAAGGTAGAATTTGAGAATATGAAGCGGGTATCCCAATTAGGGATTCCGATGTGTCAGCCGGTGGAGTTCGGGACTTGCGACGAGGGTGTATATTCTCTGCAGAGCTGGATTGATGGTAGAGACTTAAGAGATATAGCGCCGGAGCTTACCGAAGAGGTGTTGTATCATTACGGACTTGAAGCCGGAAAAATCTTAAAGAAGATGCATTCCATCAAAGCACCGGAAGGGATGGAGGATTGGGAAAGCTTTTTCAACCGGAAGATGGACCGAAAGATAGAGATGTATCGAAACTGTGAGTTAAAGTATGACGGCGGAGAGGCTTTTATTACATACATTGAGCAGAACCGGCATTTGTTAAAGGGACGGCCGATGACATATCAGCACGGGGATTATCATACCGGGAACCTGATGATTGATACGGAAGGGAACCTCGTAGTAATTGACTTTAACCGGGATGATTACGGTGACCCGTGGGAGGAGTTCAACCGGATTGTGTGGTGTGTGCAGGAAGCACCGCCGTTTGCCAGCGGAATGGTAGATGGGTATTTTGATGATGAGGTACCGATGGAGTTTTGGAAGCTGCTGGCGCTCTATATCTCCAGCAATACGCTGTCTTCCCTGCCGTGGGCGATTCCGTTCGGACAGGGTGAGATTGATGTGATGAAGAAGCAGGCAGCAGATATCCTGGACTGGTATGACGGAATGACAAATGTGGTGCCGAAGTGGTATGTACCGCAAGGTTGATTATATTGAGAGGGCACAAAGCTTTAGGTGCCGGAAAGGCAATTTATATGCTGATTGAAGAAATGAAGCTGGAGGACATTGATTCTGTTCTTCCTCTGTATATCGATTATTATAATACTTGTGAAGAGAACTGTTGGACAGCGGAAACCGCCGGTAAGCGCATCCGGCAGGTACTGACGATGCAGGACTCGTATTCGTTGATTATGAAGGATGATGC
>JAZNXH010000005.1:0-16108 GCA_045593785.1 Lachnospiraceae bacterium | reverse complement strand
AAGTAGAATAGTAATAAGCACTATCCTCGGTACCACTTACATGAACGCCTTCCCAAGCTTCCTCAACGCCTAATTCGATACGGCGGTTACGGATATTCTCCTCGGGAATTGCCAGTAACTGGCTCAAATATTTATCGGAGAAGCCATTTTTCTTTGCAGCAATCAACATATCATCCGCAATCATATTGCCCTTGCATGCTGCAATTGCTTCTTCTTCCTCAACCAATTCCTTCATCTGCTCAATGAAGTATGCTTTTACCTTAGTAATTTCGTGGATTTCTTCCACGGTAGCACCCTTACGGATTGCCTCATACATTAAGAAATGACGCTCACTGGAAGGGGTGTTTAATCTACGCAGTAATTCTTCTTTGGGAAGAGTATCAAAATCCTTCGCATGGCCCAAACCGTAACGTCCGGTCTCCAAAGAACGGATTGCCTTCTGGAAAGCCTCTTTGTAGGTCTTACCGATGCTCATAACCTCGCCTACCGCACGCATCTGGGTACCCAGCTTGTCCTCTACGCCTTTGAACTTCTCAAATGCCCAGCGGGCAAACTTAAGAACGATGTAATCTCCGCCCGGTTTGTACTTGTCGAGGGTTCCGTGTACACCGCAAGGAATCTCATCCAGTGTCATACCTGCTGCCAGCATCGCAGATACCAGCGCAATCGGGAAACCGGTTGCCTTAGAAGCCAATGCGGACGAACGGGACGTTCTCGGGTTAATCTCGATAACTGCGATACGATCGGTGACCGGATCGTGTGCAAACTGTACGTTCGTGCCACCGATTACTTCGATGCTCTCAACGATGTCATATGCCATCTTCTGCAAACGCTTCTGCAGGTCTTCGGAGATGGTAAGCATCGGTGCGGAACAGAACGAGTCACCGGTGTGTACACCTAACGGGTCAATATTTTCAATGAAGCAGACCGTAATCATGTTGTTCTTTGCATCGCGAACAACTTCAAGCTCCAACTCATCCCAACCAAGGATAGACTCTTCTACAAGCACCTGTCCTACCATACTTGCCTGAAGTCCGCGTGCCATAACGGTCTTGAACTCTTCTACATTATATACCATACCGCCACCGGCACCACCCATGGTGTAAGCCGGACGAAGTACTACCGGGAAGCCGAGCTTCTCAGCGATTGCAAGGCCTTCTTCCACAGTGTAAGCAACTTCACTTCGCGCCATACCGATACCGAGACGGTCCATCGTCTTCTTGAACTCGATACGGTCCTCACCACGCTCGATGGCGTCAACCTGTACACCAATAACTTTTACGTTGTACTTGTCCAGAACACCAGCCTGTGCCAGTTCGGAGCAAAGATTCAGACCGGACTGTCCGCCGAGGTTCGGAAGCAATGCATCCGGACGTTCCTTCTCAATAATCTGGGTCAGACGCTCTACATTGAGCGGCTCGATGTAGGTAACATCAGCCGTTGCCGGGTCAGTCATAATCGTTGCCGGATTGGAATTCACCAGAACAATTTCATAACCAAGGTTTCTCAGTGCCTTACATGCCTGCGTACCGGAGTAGTCGAACTCGCACGCCTGGCCGATGATGATCGGACCGGAGCCGATAATCATTACTTTGTGAATGTCATTTCTCTTTGCCATCTCTTTATCCTTTCTGGTTCTTATTCCTTACCGCTCCAACAATAAGTACACAACTTACTCTTATCAATTCCTACTGCTTCACACATGTCATCCAGCCGTGTAAATGCCAATGAGGTGAATCCCAGCTGCTTACGGATTCCTTCCGACATCGCCTTATAATTCTCACCTTCCGGATCTGTATATCCCTCTAGTATCCGCTTAAGTTCTTCCGGCGAAGGAACTTTTCCGCAACCGCTGCAACTGCTGCAGTTAGCACTGCAACCGGACTTTCCGGCAGCCTTCATCGCTTCGATGTCCCAGCCTTCACGCTCTGCAATCACGCGGCGGGTAATCAGTTCCATCTCCGACGAAGAACGGGAGAAGTTCAGGTATTTACAGCCATATACAATCGGCGGACAACCTGTACCGATATGCACTTCCTTTGCACCGCTTTCATATAAGAACTCTGCCGTCTCACCCAGCTGTGTGCCGCGTACAATTGAGTCATCAATCAGCAGCAGACTCTTGTCCCGGATGAGTGCATCTACCGGAATCAGCTTCATCTTTGCAATGAGCTTACGCTGGGTCTGCTTCGTCGGCATAAACGAACGCGGCCAGGTCGGTGTATATTTGATGAACGGTCTTGCAAACGGGATTCCCGATGCATTCGCATAACCAATCGCATGCGGCGTACCGGAATCCGGGACACCTGCTACAAGGTCTGCATCCACCTGATAGCGCTTTGCCATCAATTCACCGCAACGGTAGCGCATCGTCTCCACTCCGGTGCCTTCGTATGCAGAAGTCGGATATCCGTAGTATGTCCAGAGGAAAGTACAGATTTTCATCTCCTGTTTCGCCTCTGCTACTGTCTCCACACTCTCCGGTGTAATAAACACAATTTCGGACGGTCCAAGTTCCTTATAATCTTTATATCCAAGATTCAGATAAGCGAAACTTTCAAAAGAAGCACAGAAAGCGCCTTTCTTCTTGCCGATTACAAGAGGAGTCCTACCCATACGGTCGCGCGCAGCATAGATACCTTCTGAAGTCAGAAGCAACATCGTCATGGAACCGTCAATCACTTCCTGTGCGTAACGGATACCTTCGGTGATGGTATCTTTTTGATTAATCACTGCTGCCACGAGCTCGGTCGGATTAATATCTCCTCCGCTCATCTCAAGGAAGTGCGGATTCCCGTGCCCAAATATATCCGATATTAATGCATCACGATTGTTAATCTTACCTACGGTCGTGATAGCGTAAGTTCCAAAATGGGAGCGAACCAGCAACGGCTGGGGTTCGTTGTCTGAAATACAACCGATTCCCAAATTCCCTTGCATCTCATCGAATTCATGCTCAAATTTCGTACGAAACGGTGAATTCTCGATATTATGAATCGCCCGGTCGAAACCTTTTTCCCCATATACAGCAAGTCCGCCGCGACGGGTACCAAGATGCGAATGGTAGTCGGTTCCGAAGAAAAGGTCGAAAACACAGTCTGTTTTTGAAGCCACACCAAATATTCCGCCCATTGGAATCTCCTTGTTTCTTCTATATAAATGTTTCTTTCGTTTTTTGTTCCTTTGAGAGTATACGGGATAGAAAACGCATTGTCAAGCGTGAAACGGTGAATTTTCTGATGTCTTTTTTTTCGTATCCGAGGATACGCCACTTGTTCCTATAAACAAAATGAAGTATAATATAGTATCTGTAAGTATCACCGAAGTCGGATTCAGTTCGACACACAAGATTTAAAAGAGTTTTTCATTTAAAGGATTATTTATTATGACTTTTTCTTCACGGTTAATTAAGATACAAAACAAATCACACTCTCCGCTCCGTCCGATAGTGGCATTTCTTATATTATTAATTCTTTTGGGCGGCATTGTTTCACCTGCTCCCCTCTTGGCAAATGCCGATGAAACTACTGCACAGGCTCATTGGCCTGCCGGTCCTGCAGTCAGTGCTCCCGCTGCAATTGTAATGGAAGCCAATACCGGTGTTATCCTTTATTCCAAAGACATCTACACTGCATATTATCCTGCCAGCATCACAAAAGTTATGACTTCTCTGCTGGCGTTCCAGAACTGTAGTCTCAACGAAATTATGACCATGACCGTAGATGCCGAAATGAAAGTGTATGGCAGCCGTGTCGGTCTGGTTCGCGGTGAATCCGTCACCATGGAATCTGCATTATATGCAGTACTGCTGGAATCCGCCAATGAAGTTACCTATGGCGTAGCAGAACACGTCGGTGGAACGATGCCGGATTTTGTTACTATGATGAATAACAAAGCCAAAGAACTTGGTTGCGTTAACACAAATTTCGTCAACCCACACGGTCTTCACGAGGAAGGGCATTATGTATGCGCCTACGACATGGCACTCATCGGACGGGAAGCAATTGCGATTCCGGAATTCCGTGCGATCGCGGGCACGCGTACTTACACCATCCCGGCAACCAACAAAAATGTAGCGCGTCCTATGGCGCATCACCACAAAATGCTTCGTAAAACACTTCCCTACGAATATGCCATTGCAGGCAAAACCGGCGGAACAAACGAAGCAAAGAACACACTGATTACTTTTGCAGAAAAAGACGGTCTGCTCCTAATCTGCGTTGTGCTCTATGTCGACACCGTAGACTTGATGTATCAGGATACCGTCAAACTATTTGATTATTGTTTTGAGAATTATACCTCGCACGGAATTCAGGAGAACGAACTTGGGGACAATGCTACCTTTGCCTCTCTCTTTTCCACTGCTCCGGCGTTTTCCGTTGCGGAACATGAACCGATTCTGCGCATTGATTCGGACAGCTCCATCGTGCTTCCAAACGGCGTTCCTTTCACACAGGCACAAAAATCTGTTGAATTTACCCCTTTGGAAGAATTTATGCACGGTGACAACACCATCGGAACCATTCACTACAGTTATGGCGGTATTCCGGTTGGTTCTGCAGATATTACCTATTACAACGAATCTTATCCGATCAATTCCATTGTTTTTTCAGAACTCTGGCCGGATTTCCTGGTCACTCCGGATGATGCGTTCACTCCGGAGTATGCTGCACTTCTGGCTGCACATCTCCCGGAAGAAATTACGAATCCACCCACACCCACCGGTGCACCTGTTCCGGGTGAAGATGGCGAGGATACACAAAACAATAATGCGTCTCCTTCAACAACAAAAAAGCAGCTTATCATTTCTCTGACAGCTGCCTTTCTGATTATCATTTTAGTTGTAACTTATTTTCTTCTCTTTGAACGTTCTTATCGCAGAGGACGTCGTTAACTTCATCACAGTTCTTACTGAACTGCTGCAAACATTGCTGCAATCTCTTCCGGTGTCAGTGCTCGGTTCGGATCTCCGGTTGCCATACTCTGCAAAGTATTCGCAATCTCTTCCTCCGTCATTGGCCCGGATTTTTGTTCTTCCTGAGGTTCCTCGATTACTTCTTCTGCAATTTCTTCAACCGGTTCCTCATCTTCAATGTCAAATCCCTGCTCCGCCATATATGCTTTAATCGCCGCTTCCGCATCAAATCCATCCGGCTCCTCATCGTCTGTCGTTCCCTCATCCGGTTCTTCCACAGGAATCAGCGCATCGTCTAATACCGGTAGCAAGGCTTCGTCCTCAGAATCTTCCGGTTTCGCATCTCTGCTCGGTATACTGAATGGAGCATTCATAGCAGAAAGTCTTAAAAATTCAATCTGTTCTTTTTGATCCTGCAGGCTTTCCAGAATCTTTGCAAACTGTGCACTCAGCTCAATAATGGTCATCTCGGTGTTGGTATGTGCAGTCTCCGCAATTTGTCTTGCATTTTCCTTCTCATACTTAATCAGATTCTTAACTCCAACCTGATAATCCTGACGCATGCTCTTCACTGCTTCCAGAATACCGGTTCCGATTTGAAGAAGTTCTTTCTGTACAGCTTCCTGTTCTGTACCGACCGCCACAGTTGTATCTACCATCTGACTCATGGTGCGGGTCAATTCTGCCATACGGGCATCCAGAGCACGTAACAGTTCTGCGTTTTCACTGGCACCGCGTTTCATCACAGTGTACATTGCCTTCTGTACTTCTTCCAGTTCTTCCAAACGTTGACCGGATTTACCGCTGCCCGAAAACGCATCGGAACCCTCCATCTTTGATTCCAAAAGATAGTCAATCAAAAGATATGCAGAAATCAACAGCACTGCTGCTCCGCCAAGCACTGCAAGCCAATCATTTCCCATCTCTATTACAACATATACTGCCATGAATACGGCAGCAACAAAAAACAATAGAAACACTTCGGTTAGTATTTTCTTTTTCTTCACAATTCCCCTCCGCTTCTGTTCCAAAACCTCGGAAATCTGTATTTCTACTCTTATTTTACACATATACGAATGAATTTCAAGCATTTTGATTCATGCTGTCGTTTTTTCTTTTCTGTCCTTCATTTTTTCTGCCCTGAATCGATTGAACAGTTGAATTTGCCTGTCTGATGTGCTATGATACCGTTTGGTTTTATTCGATTGAAAGGAGCAACGCTATGAGCCGGACACAGATACGCCTGATACGTCTTTTATTTATCATCCTTATGCTCCTTTTGGCTGTTTTTCTGGTGTTAAGTTCGGACCGGCTTCGCTCAGATCCGTATTCTGACGGTCCGATTCCCACAACCGAGCATCTTCCCGACGAAGACTTGTCCAATCTCGGTACAGATGACGGTTCTTCCGCTGATTCTTCCAACAGCGAACCGGATTTTAATACACCGACTCCGACCGCCAAGCCGGCAGTCCTTTTTGATGTCACCGGCAGCAATCCGCATTCCACCCTGTTCCAGATTGTCCGCACCGGCAGCGTCATCACAGCTGATCAGACGGCATATTCCAATTATCACAATGCGGTAAAAACCCTTTACCTCAATAACGGCACTTTGCGTTTTCAGGATGACGGTTATTATTCTTTCACCGGTGCCGATCAGGTACCTCACACATATCGAATTTCCGATTATATTGACTTTCGTGAACTCTTTTCGGGATTAAGTTCTGCCACAGAAGGCAATTGGTTCTTCCTCGGTGCATTAGAAACGAAAGATTCTATCTACGCCGCATATGATTTTTGGTCAATGGACGAACTCACCTTGTTCTTCCGCATGGACAAGACCGGACGTGATGTTACACTTGTTTATGCAACACAATATGACGAATTGAAAAACCAAGGCATTTTTGCTGCTTCGAATGAATATATCTTTTACATTTACAACACATACGACAACGAGACGGGAGCAATTGAATCTTCTATTTTGCAAGCCGAACCGGATGGCAGCAAAAGCGGAATCCTTCTTCCCCTCTCAGATGGGTATTCCGCACACCATCTGAACCTAACCGACAACGCACTCATTTTCATGGTTACCAATCCGCAAGGAATTACTTCCCTGGTGCATATGGACACTTTAACCCATGAGCTTACGTATGTTACGGAAAACTGTCGTGCTACTGATTATTTGTACCTTTATCAAAACTACGCCGTCGTAGGAAAATCCGCCTCTTCTCTGGTTCTCTATCATCTTGATAGCCGTGAGGAGATTCTGATTCCTCTTGGACAGGCTGCCTCACACTCTCTTGGCGTTCCGGTCTGTAACGACTCCCGCTTATACTTGCAGTACTTCCGTTGGAATGCCGCATCGGACACTACCTTGCTTGACATTGATGTGGCAAACGGTACTTCCGAGTCTCTTGTACTCGTCAAAAACGAACTTTGTTACGTGACCGGTATTACAGATGACTTTCTGTATGCAGAAACAAACGGTACTTATACCCGTTATCCTTTCCCATAAACCAAAAGCCGGATTTACATCCGGCTTTTTTTTATTCCTGCTCTTTCCTGCCTTTTTGTTTCCCGGGCATATGGTCAAGTTTTTCGTCCATCACAAACGATGCTCGTTTTACTGCATCGTTCCCAAATCTTTTTCTTATCTTATCCACTGCACTGTCCAAACGCTCCAGTTTCTCATAATCCGTATGATCAAACAACTGCATTTGTCTTGCCGCATTCTGCTCGCTCAGACGTCCGGTCTGGATTCCCAGCTGGCGAATCGGTGTCCCATCCCACACCTCATCAAACAATCTCGCCGCCACCTGATACAATTCCTGCGTAATATTGGTCGGCGAATCCAATACCGTCTGATGGGAATAGTGCTGCAATTCATGCGTCCGGATTCCGACTGATACAACCTCTGCCTTGACCTGATTGTTACGAAGTCGCGATGCGACCGTCTCTGCAAGCCCAAGAAGCACAACTTTTGCCGTTCCGGCATCGGTTACGTCAAACGCAATCGTTGTACTGTTACCATATCCTTTGTTTGCTGCAGGTTCTGACTCTACCAGTGAACTGTCGACTCCATTTGCCAACCGCCAGATAAATTCACCCTGTTTTTTCAGATGTTGACTTAAGACTGCCGGATCATATTTTGCAAGTTCTCCGATGGTACGAATCCCGAGCTTTTCCAACTCCCTTACTGTTGCTCTTCCGACACTAAACAGTTCTCCTATCGGAAGCGGCCACATTTTTTTCTCTATCTCTTCCGGGAACAGCGTATGCACAAGATCCGGTTTTTTAAAATCCGATGCCATTTTTGCCAGCAATTTATTCGTTGAGATACCGACATTTACCGTAAAGCCAAGTTCTTCCCTTATCCGGTCTTTTATCTCATGCGCCACAGTAAGCGGTGGTCCAAACAGTGCCTGCGTTCCGGTCATATCCAAAAATGCTTCGTCAATGCTGTACTGCTCCACATCCGGCGTATATTCCCTGAGAATCTTCATAAATGCTGCAGAACACTTCTCATACAAAGCGTGATTTCCGGGTACTACCGTAAGGTCCGGACACTTTCTGAGTGCCTCTGCAATACTTTCTCCGGTCTTCACTCCGTATTTTTTTGCAGGAAGCGACTTTGCCAGAATTACACCTCTTCGTTTTTCCCTGTCGCCTCCGACCGCAGACGGAATGTTACGCAAATCCGGTGTCTCGCCACGTTGCAACCGGTAGACTGCCTCCCAGGACAGAAACGCTGAATTCACATCAATATGAAAGATTACTTTATTCATCGTCTCTGCCCTTTCTGTAATCTCACTTCTACTCCAATGCAGTTCCTTCCTTTAAGCTCTGCATCTCAAGCTGTGCCGTAACAAGGTTATAGTAGATACCCTTTTGTTCCATCAATTCGTTATGTGTACCAATTTCTGCAATATGATGCCCATCGATTACTACCAGTCGGTTTGCCCCGCGCAAAGTCGACAAACGGTGTGCAATCGCTATCGTTGTTCGTCCGGCTGTCAGACGTTCCAATGCTTTCTGAATCAGGTATTCGCTCTCTGTATCCAGACTCGAAGTTGCTTCATCTAAGATTAAGAGCTTCGGATCATTTAAGATAGCTCTTGCGATTGCGATACGTTGACGTTCGCCGCCGGAGATGGTATAACCGTGTTCCCCGACGTAGGTATTATACCCATCCGGCGTCTTACATATGAAATCATGTGCATTTGCCATCTTTGCTGCACGGATTACTTCTTCATCTGTTGCATCCGGCTTGGAAAAACGGATATTGTTCATAATCGTACCGGTAAAGAGAAAAGTCTCCTGCAACACGACACCAAGCTGGGAATGATAGTTTTCAATATCCAGATCATTGATGTTCTTCCCGTCAATCAGAATTGCTCCATCATCTACTTCATAGAGACGCATAATCAGGTTAATCATCGTAGACTTTCCGGTTCCGGAAGCGCCTACCAGACCAATCATCTCACCTTTATTGATCTTAAGATCAATCTTTTCCAGTACCGGCTCGTAGGAACGATAACCAAAGGTCACGCCCTTGAACTCTACTTCACCCTGAATTTCTTCCTTAATCGGCTCTGAGATGTTGCGGATAACCGGTTCCTCATCCAGTACATCGTAGATTCGCTCCAGACTGGTAAGCATCTGTGTGACACGTCTGGGGAAATGTGTCATCCACTGCAACGGCCCATAGAGCACCCATGCATAGGAATTAA
This sequence comes from Lachnospiraceae bacterium, assembly GCA_045593785.1. Classification (GTDB taxonomy): domain Bacteria; phylum Bacillota; class Clostridia; order Lachnospirales; family Lachnospiraceae; genus SZUA-448. Next base: position 6,466 of record JAZNXH010000005.1, on the reverse strand, counting down.
ACTGAATCAGGGAACCGAAGGACATATCACCGCCCAGCACCTTCACACCGCCCATATAGATAACAAAGTATATCCCCATACTCATGATGAAGGTCAACATCGGATAAAAACTTGCCCAGAACACCTCGTTGCGGCTTTGCATCTGTGCAAAGTCTTCGGCATGTCCTAAGAACTTCTCTGACTCCTCCTGCTCCTTACCGAAGGACTTCACTACACGGATACCCGAGATGACATCCTGCAGGGAACTGTTAATCTTATCCCCCTTCACCCACTGAAGGTGAAATCGGCGGTGAATATTTTTACGGAACAGAATCGAGATTGCCGTTGCAATCGGCATAAAGATAATTGAGATTAAAGTCATCTTGACATCCAGCGATAACATAATGGCAACCGCACCAATCATGGTAATCAGCTGTGAAGTCATATGACCGAAACATTCAATCAGGAAGTCCTTCACAACGTTCGTGTCACGCATAATACGGTTCATCAATTCACCCGGACGGCGATCCTGAATAAAGGACAAACTCAACTCCTGAATCTTCTCGTACATGCGGCGGCGGATATCCATACTAATCTTCGCACCAAGCGACACAAAGCACCAGTTCTTCACTACATTGATAATGATCTGCACCGCTGTTAAGGTAAACATCACTACGGTAAAGATCAGCAAGCCCTCCAGCGTTCCGGACTTATCAACAAGGTCACGGTCTATGTATACTTTCTGGTAATGCGGTATATAGAGGAAGATAGCGGCTGCGACAATCGTCACTAACGTCATGATAAGCAATCTTCCGACATAACTGGAGAACAGATTCCCGAGTTTACGGAAGGACACCAGCCTGCCTTCGCAATGCGGACACTGTCTGGTACCCGGCAGCGCATGACCGCATTTCAGACACACTTTCTCGTACTCACGGCTCTCAATCTGCTTCGTTCCGCCCTCACCCAGAATCATAGCCCCACGTGCACAGAACGATGCACGTGACATATGGCGCATAGAGAACCGTACCAGACGGCGTTCAAAATCTTCGTCCTTTTGCTTTACCAGCCAGATACCACTGTTCACTCCCGGTTCGCATTTCATCTTATCAAAACCGTTCAGCGGATGCTCATATACAATCGTCTCTCCATCCAGCACGAACAGCCTTGTATCCGTTACTACAACATAACCGTCTTCCTTGAACGAACCATCCTCTGCGATATCATAAGGAATACAATACCGTATCGCCTCTTTTTCTTCCAAACTTAGCAATTGCTGCTGCAACTGCGGTAAATCAAACTTTAATAACATAACTACCCCTTTACAGGAACAAATCTAATTTCTTCAACTCAATCGGTGTCAGTGTTCTGATATCCGGAATCTCAAAGCGGTTCTTATCAAGGTCCGTAATCATCAGACGGGTATCTGAAAGATTCACAACCGAACCTCTTCCCATATGGATGGCAAACTTGCACCTGCCATGATCAGTTAATACATCAAAATATGCAAATCCATATTCGTCCTTAATATTATAGATCCGCTCAATCTTCGGAGTAAAATAACGTACTGCCATCTGTTCACGAAGCATCTTCGCCGTGTCTTCGTCAACATCTGTATTCAAATCACGGATGATTCCGATTTCTTTTGCCTTCTCATCCGGCTGGCGGATGGAGATATACGCATCCGGTTCCGTAAACGGAAAGGAGCGCACCACCTGAATCCTCGGATACTCTTCATCTTCAATCTTCAGAGAAACAAAACCGCCTTCTGTACGTGCAAATTCCGCATTTTCTTTTGTAATATAGCGCAGGCGCAGCATCTCCTCCGTTTCCTGCTCCATCTTTTTCAAATCAAACTCTTCCTCCGGTCCGCCCGGTCTTCCATGTCTTTCACTCATTTTATTTCCATACCTTTCTTAGCCCTGCAAACTTATTCCAGCCCTTTCAGAGCCAACGCCTTTGTCTGCAATTCTTTCAGCTTATAATAGGTTCCCTTAAGTTCCAATAACTCGTCATGCGTTCCGCGTTCTGTAATCTCGCCATTGTCGATTACCACCAGATAATCCGCATCCCGCAGGGTCGAGAGACGATGCGCAATTGAAATCGTAGTACGGTCCTTAATCAACAGGTTAATCGAGTTCTGAATTGCCTTCTCCGTCTCGGTATCCACAGACGCCGTTGCTTCATCCAGAATCAATATTTTCGGATTTGCCAGAATTGCTCTTGCAATTGAGATACGCTGCCGTTCCCCACCGGAGAGATTCCGGCCTGCCGCGCCGATCACCGTATCATAGCCATCCGGCATCTTACAGATAAAATCATGTGCACTCGCAAGAACCGCAGCATTGATAATCTCATCCCGACTTGCTTCCGGATTCGCATATGCAATGTTCTCCGCTACCGTACCCATAAAGATATACGTCTCCTGTGATACCATCGCCACATTCTTACGAAGTTCCTTGAATCCCAGTTTCTTAATATCAATACCATCTAGTGTAATCTGTCCCTCTTGCGGATCATACAAACGGGAAATCAGATTCACCAATGTAGACTTACCCGCTCCGGAACGACCTACAATACCGAGCATCTTGCCGCCCTCAATTTTCATGCTGATATTCTTAAGAACCGGTTTATGTAATTCATAACCGAAGGTTACATTTTTCAACTCAATATCACCGCGGATACTCTGCGGATGAAGCGCATCCGGCGCCTCCGTAATCTCCGGCACCGCATCGATAATCTCAAACATACGCTGTGCACTGTTCATACTGTCTGCAAACCAGCGGAATACATAAGAGATGAAATCAAGAGGTCCGTTCATCTGGCTCAGATAGCCGGTAAAGGTAATCAATACACCCAGTTCCATACGCTCGGTCGTCAGAATCAGATACGCACCCAGACTGTAGACCAAGAGGGAAGCCAGATTCTCGAACGTCACATACAGTGCATAGTAACGGTTATCATAACCGACCAATGCCATCTCCGCTTCGCGAATACGGACATTGCTCTTGCCGAACCGTTCCATCTCGCTTGACTGCTGTCCAAACGCCTTTACTACACGCGCACCGGTCAAGTTGTCATTCAGACGGGAGTTCATACTACGCTCCGCACGGTGTCTGCGTCCGTAAAACTGCCACAGACGCGGCATCATCCGGAAACTGACGGTAAAGATAATTGGCACGATAATCACACTGATCAATGCCATCTTCCAATTCATCCGGAACATTACCGCCACAGAGCAGATAATCGTAAACACATTGATGAACAGATACGGCAGACCGTCGATGAAGAATCCGGTAACACGCTCTGCATCACCGAGCACTCGCGTCATCAGACCTCCGGTCTGACGGCTGTTGTAGAAGCTGACCGACAATTTGCCGAGTGCTTCGAACACGCTCGCCTTCATATCTCTTACCACATACGGTACAATCTTTGCTGTAAACACACCCTGTATGATACCAAGCAGCTGTATCAACACCTTCGATATCACCATAATCAGGACAATCCAAAACAGCAACACCACAAAACGCATACCCGGACGCCCGATCAAGGCTAAGAACTCTTCATTCTGTGCCAGCACCTTATCATACAGCACCGTACCGCTAAAATATGGCCATACCAGATTCAGCACTGCCGTTCCGATATAACAGAGAAACATCACTGCAATACGCGGAATGTATTTCTTAAAATACAGCAGCGTCCGCACGAAAATAGACTTGCGGTTCATACACTTCGGACAGATTTTCCTCTCCTTATCTGGATACATCGTTCCGCACTTCGGACAATACTCCTCTTTGTCCTCCTGCTTCAGATCCTCTTCCGTCAGTTCACCCTTCTCCTTCAGCGTGCCAAACAACTTGGTAATCCGCATGATCTCGCCCATATACAGATTCGTAAAACCTGCCAGCTGACGATCCGGCTCCGTTGCGTACAGCACACCGCCGCCAACCGTCCGCATTACTTCAAGCTTCGCAATCTCTGTTACCGGAAAACTGCGCTCCTCCCAGTCTTCGCCGCTGACATCCAGCGCATCCTCACGGTTGCCGATGCCTTTGAAACGGTACACCTCGGACGCATTCGGTCTTCCCGTAAAAACCAAAACCGTCTCCTTCGTAACAACCACACAACCCCGTGCAAACTCACCATCCAGAGTCATGTCCGTCATCGAAGACAGCAGAATATCCTCTTTTTTTATCCCTTTCCCGGCAAGCCGTTTCAAAACTCCAGCCGGAATCTTATTCTGAATACCCACAAAAAACATCCTTTCTATCAACAAATACACTCATATTTAACCACAAGCCTAAATTGATTACAATGTATTATTCCTTTAACAACTATTCATTTTTTATGACCTAAGCAATATTGCACGTCAGTTTTTCATACGATGCAATCTGGTATACGACGTTCCTCCGGTAGAAAAAAGCTGGCGCAATATTGCGCCCGCCACTGTTCCCACCCGGAATCGAACCGAGAACTGAGACTTAGGAGGTCCCCGTTATATCCATTTAACTATGGAAACGAAGTTTACATTGGAAACGAAGTTTACATTGGGAACGAATTCCGTAGTTTATTATATCAACCACGGTTCTATTCGTCAAACGAATTCCACCTTGCCCTGTAACCATATCGTACCGCGAAATCTTCTTCCGACCTCGGGTTCTCCAAACAAATCCTCACGATTAATACAAAGATCAAAATTCAGATTATTGCAGCATACCTGCATCAGACAAAGTTCTTCTCCGGTTTCCTTGTTCGTAATATAGCGACACTCTTCAATCCGCGCCAAGATCGTATAAACATCCGATTCGGTGCCATATGGGATAAAGGTTGTATCTACTATGCTGTAAATATCTTCATTTCTCGAACGCTCTGCAATCATGGAGTACAGATCGAAGTCCTCCATCGTAAGGCTTTCAATTGCTTCCTGATTTCCTTTTTTGGCCTCTGCGACTAAATGCGCACGCTTTTTACCGGTACGCTGTATCATCTCACGGTCCTGTTCTTTCTCTGCAACTGGCAGAAGAATGTGCCCTCCCAGTGAAAGTGCCGACAGAGACACCGACAACGGTTCTGCACCGGAGGGTTTATCATACTTCAGATAATCCACTGCATTCTGCAAATAGAAAATCAAAGACACACCCACCCTGCTATCCTCACACATTCCATGATAGGCGTCAATATCCACTTTCTTGCTGATATAGATATAATCACGCAGACTGATATCCGTACCGCAAAAATACGGAAAATAGTGTTCCGCATGGAAACGCTCTGTCTGCACATCCAGCGACGTATCCAATTCTCCCCGTACCGTCACTCCGATCGACTCAGCACACTCTTTTGAATTCTCAATAAATGCTGCTGTCTCACTCAAAGTTGCCAGACGGAATTCTGAAGCCTGATCTATCGTATTGCGAATCAACGTCTCTTCTTCGACACGACTCTGTATTTTGCTGTAGCCAATGGCTCTTAAATAGCTATGCATATGTTCTTTCCTTGTATCTACAGTCAAAAGCCTGCTTACTGCAGTAAGCAGGCTTTTCTTTGTACTCTAATCCTATTACAGTTCACAGTTGTTTACAGTTCTCGGGAACGGAACTACGTCACGGATGTTGCCCATGCCGGTCAGGTACATAACACAACGTTCAAACCCGAGTCCGAATCCTGCATGACGTGCGGAACCATACTTACGAAGATCCAGATAGAAGTCGTAATCTTCCACCTTGAGACCAAGCTCGTTCATACGCTTCACAAGCTTCTCATAGTCATCCTCACGCTGACTGCCGCCGATAATCTCGCCGATGCCCGGAACCAGGAGATCCATCGCCGCAACGGTCTTATTATCCTCGTTCAGCTTCATATAAAATGCTTTGATGTCCTTCGGATAATCGGTTACGAATACCGGTTTTTTGAATACCTGCTCGGTCAGATAACGCTCATGCTCGGTCTGCAGATCACATCCCCAGCTTACCTTATAATCAAAGTTGTCATTGTTCTTCTCTAAGATTTCGATTGCTTCGGTGTAGGTAACATGACCGAAGTCAGAATTCATAACATTATTCAGACGGTCAAGCAGACCCTGATCAATGAACTGGTTGAAGAAGTTCATCTCTTCCGGAGCATTTTCAAGTACATAGCGAATGATATACTTAATCATACCTTCTGCAAGCATCATGTCATCCTTCAGATCCGCAAATGCGATTTCCGGCTCAATCATCCAGAACTCTGCTGCATGGCGGGTTGTGTTAGAATTCTCTGCACGGAACGTCGGTCCAAAGGTGTAGATGTTCTTGAATGCCATTGCATAGGTCTCACCGTTGAGCTGACCGCTTACAGTCAGATTAGTCGGTTTGTTAAAGAAATCCTTTGTAAAATCTACTGCACCGTCTTCAGTCTTCGGTATATCGTTGAGGTCAAGCGTTGTAACCTGGAACATCTCGCCTGCACCCTCGCAGTCACTTCCGGTAATCAACGGAGTGTGTACATATAC
>JAZNXH010000004.1:0-12992 GCA_045593785.1 Lachnospiraceae bacterium | reverse complement strand
GGTGAGGCGCAGAGCCTGTGCACCGATGCGGATGACTTCCGGATCATCAACAAAGATAGAGATAATCGGTTCGCCGAGTGTCTGGTTGATGATGAGCATCAGCAGGGAAAATCCTGCGGACATAATCATGCCGTGTTTCAGACCGCCCTTGACACGGTCAAGCTTACCGGCACCGTAGTTCTGACCTGCATAGGTGGAAAGTGCAGCACAGAGAGAACCGTAAGGCTGATGAACGAGCTGTTCGATACGGGATACGGCAGTATTGGCAGCAACTGCAACCGTTCCGAAGGAGTTGATGAACGTCTGCAATGCAGTCGTAGAGATTGCAATCAGTGCCCACTGCATGGCAATCGGAAGACCAAGACGGACGGATTGCCAGATAATCTTACCGTCTACCTGGAAGTCCTCTCGCTCCAGCTTGAAATACGGATTCGTCTTCAATGCGTAGATAAGACAGCCAAAGCCGGAGATGAACTGCGCGATGATGGTTGCGACACCGGCACCGAAAACGCCCATGTCAAAGACACAGACCAAAAGAAGGTCCATACCGATGTTCAAAAAACAGGAAAAAATCAAAAAGTACAGTGGTGACCTGGAGTCCCCGAGTGCACGGAGCATGGCGGAGGAGTAATTGTATACACCAATCAACGGGACACCGATGCAACTAATCTGTAAGTACAGTGTAGAGGTGGGCAGGATATCTTCCGGAGTGCCCATAAGAACCAGTGCATACGGAGCAGCGATGTATGCAAGAATTCCGGTTACAATCGAGATACCGAACATGATGTAAGCAGAGTTCGCGAGGGCACGCTTGATTCGTTTCTCATCTCCGGCACCGAAGAACTGGGAAGTAACGACCCCTGCACCGGTGCTGATACCGTTGCAGACGGAAAAGAATAAGAATGTAATGGAACCGGTGGAACCGATGGCAGCGAGCGCTGCGGAACCAACGTATTTTCCGACAATAATGGAATCAGCAAGGTTGTATGCCTGCTGAAAAACGTTACCAATCAGTAACGGGATGGCAAACAGAATTAGCAGACGGGCTGGATTGCCGGATGTCATATTGAGCATTTTTGAGCTTTTCATTTATATCCTCCGAGAGGCGGCAATGAAGATTGCCGTGATAAACATACATCATAATAGGTAGAATCCCACTTGGATTCACCCATAATTATATGCAATCATGTGTTTCGTACAACGTAAATTCTTTGCCTGAAAATGGAGTTTCGTATATAATGGATTTGATTATTGTGAAGAGAACGGATGGATTTTTGAGGATTTGTGAGGTATAATCCGGGAAACGATAGTGATTTGAGGAGAAGAAACGATGGGACGTACAGAACAAGCAGAATTAACAACACTCTGCCTGATACATAAAGGTGATCGGTATCTGCTGCAGGACCGGATTAAGACGGACTGGAAGGGCTTTACTCTGCCGGGCGGTCATGTGGAACCGGGCGAATCCATCGTGGATTCCGTGATTCGCGAGATGAAGGAGGAGACCGGACTATCCATACGGAATCCGAAGCTTTGCGGTGTGAAGCAGTTTCCGATCGAAGGGGGACGCTATATCGTGTTCCTGTTTCACACGGAGGAGTTTGAAGGTGAGCTGATTTCCTCTGAGGAAGGCAAGATGCACTGGGTGGACAAGGCGGATCTGCCAAAAGTAAATCTGGTGAGTGATTTACAGGAACTTCTGGATGTGATGCTGAGTGATGAGCTGACGGAGTTCCAGTATATTAAAGAAGATGGTAAGTGGATTGCGCTGTTGAAGTGATGTTGACTCCCACCCCCTCGCGTGCTATAATTATTCAGATTTTTTATATAAAAATGCGATAAACAATTGGAAGAGCCTATGTATAAGATATTAAGCAAACAAAAATTATCCGAAAATATAATCATGATGGGCATCGAAGCACCGCGTGTGGCAAAGCACTGTGCTCCGGGGCAGTTTGTCATCGTAAGAATGGATGAGAAGGGGGAACGTGTTCCGCTCACCATCTGTGATTACGATGCAGAGAAAGGCTCGGTAACCATCGTGTTCCAGACCATCGGCGCAAGCACGAAGATGATGGCGGAATACGAAGCAGGCGAGTATTTTGCTGACTTCGCGGGACCGCTCGGTAACCGCTCCGAACTGATGGACAAGACGCCGGAAGAGCTGAAGGCAATGAAGATTCTCTTTGTGGCAGGCGGTGTAGGTACGGCTCCTGTATATCCGCAGGTAAAGTGGATGAAGTCACAGGGGTGTGACGTGGACTGTATCATCGGCGCAAGGAACGAGAGCCTCATTATCCTTGAGGACGAGATGAAGAAAGTTGCTGCCAATGTATATGTGGCAACCGACGACGGCTCTTACGGCTTCAAGGGAAATGTAAACGATATGATTAAGAAACTGGTAAACGAGGACAAGAAGCAGTACGACCTCGTGATTGCCATCGGACCGTTGATTATGATGAAGTTCGTGTGTCTCCTGACCAAGGAGCTGAATATCCCGACTATCGTCAGCATGAACCCGATCATGGTAGACGGAACCGGTATGTGCGGTGCGTGCCGTCTTACCGTTGGTAATGAGATTAAGTTTGCCTGCGTGGACGGACCGGAATTTGACGGACACCTTGTAAATTTTGATGAAGCGATGAAACGTCAGCAGCAGTACAAGACTGCAGAGGGCAGAGCTCTTCTCAGGGAAAAAGAAGGTGCAACCCACCATGGTGGTTGCGGACACTGCAATGATTGATACATAGAATGGGATAGAACAATGGACGTATTAAAGAAAGTTCCGGTACGCGAACAGGCACCGGAAGTAAGAGCGAAAAATTTTGACGAGGTTTGCCTCGGCTATAATATAGAAGAAGCGATGACGGAAGCAAGCCGCTGTCTGCATTGCAAGAATGCAAAATGCGTGACCGGCTGTCCGGTCGGTATCGACATCCCGAGCTTTATTGATAAGGTGAAGGAAGGCGATATCGAGGCAGCATATCAGGTCATCGGAAAGTATTCCGCACTTCCGGCAGTCTGCGGTCGCGTTTGTCCGCAGGAGTCCCAGTGTGAAGCACAGTGTATCCGCGGCATTAAGGGCGAAGCGGTATCCATCGGTAAGCTGGAGCGCTTTGTAGCAGATTGGGCAAAGGAAAACGGTGTAAAGCCCCAGAAGTCCGAGGTGAAAACCGGAAAGAAAGTAGCGGTTATCGGTTCCGGTCCTTCCGGACTGACCTGTGCGGGAGAGCTTGCAAAAGCAGGCGTGGATGTAACGATTTTTGAAGCGTTGCACGAAGCAGGTGGTGTATTGGTATACGGAATTCCGGAGTTCCGTCTTCCGAAGGAAAGAGTTGTAAAGCCGGAGATTGAAAATGTAAAGTCGCTCGGTGTTAAGATAGAGACCAATGTCGTGGTTGGTAAGTCCGTTACCATCGACCAGCTTTTTGAGGAAGAAGGCTTTGATGCCGTATTCATCGGTTCGGGAGCAGGACTTCCGAAGTTCATGGGGATTCCGGGTGAGAACGCCAACGGCGTATTCTCCGCGAATGAATACCTGACCAGAAGCAATCTGATGAAGGCATTTGACGAGTCCTACGATACTCCGATTGCGGCAGGAAAGAAGGTTGTAGTGGTTGGCGGCGGCAACGTGGCGATGGATGCGGCGCGTACCGCACTCCGTCTCGGCGCAGAAGTGACGATTGTGTACCGTCGCAGCGAAGCAGAGCTTCCGGCGCGTGTGGAGGAAGTACATCATGCGAAGGAAGAAGGCATCCGCTTTGCACTTCTGACGAACCCGAAGGAGATCCTCGTGGATGAGAACGGCTGGGTAAGCGGTATCCGTTGTGCAGAGATGGAGCTTGGTGAGCCGGATGCCACAGGAAGAAGAAGTCCGGTGGAGAAAGCCGGTTCGGAATTTGATATCGAGGCAGATACCGTAATTATGTCGCTCGGAACCAGTCCGAATCCGTTGATTTCTTCGACTACCGCAGGGCTTGAGGTGAACCGCAGACGCTGTATCGTAGCGGAAGAAGATACAGGAGCGACATCGAAAGCAGGCGTATATGCCGGTGGCGATGCCGTAACCGGAGCGGCGACCGTAATCCTTGCAATGGGTGCGGGTAAGAAGGCTGCGAAGGGTATTTTAGAGTATCTCGGGCTGTAATCAATAAGAGAAAATACAAACAGCACTGTGCAGAAGCAGTTGTTGTGAAAGATAGAAAGGTGAAATTATCATGCAGTTAATTGACAAAGGTATGTATTTGGTAAACGGAACCGAGTGGAAGGAAGCGGTAGCCGAAGGCGAAGCGCTTGCACTGCTTGGGGATAACGGAGCAGAAGACGTAAGGGTGCAGGGTCTTGAAGAAGTGGCACGCAAGAATACCATGGCGTATGGTATCCTGCAGGCGCACAATACCTCCGGCGATGCAAAGAAACTCAAAATCAAGTTCGATAAGATTACGTCCCACGACATTACCTTCGTCGGCATCATTCAGACCGCACGTGCGAGCGGACTGGAGAAGTTCCCGATTCCGTATGTACTGACAAACTGTCACAACAGTCTCTGTGCAGTAGGTGGTACAATCAACGAGGATGACCACATGTTTGGTCTGTCCTGTGCAAAGAAATACGGCGGTGTATATGTTCCGCCGCATCAGGCAGTTATTCATCAGTTTGCACGTGAGATGCTGGCAGGCTGCGGCAATATGATCCTTGGCTCCGACAGCCACACCCGCTACGGTGCACTTGGTACCATGGCAATCGGTGAGGGCGGCGGCGAACTGGCAAAGCAGCTCCTCAATAAGACCTATGATATCAATCTGCCGAAGGTAGTAGCCGTATATCTGACCGGCGATGTAAAACGCGGTGTGGGTCCGCAAGACGTGGCACTGGCTCTGATCGGTGCAACTTTCGGCAACGGTTTCGTAAAGAACTGCGTCATGGAATTCGTAGGACCGGGTGTGAAGAACCTGAGCATGGATTTCCGTATCGGTGTAGACGTTATGACCACAGAGACCACCTGTCTGTCTTCCATCTGGACGACCGACGAGAAGACAGAAGAGTTCCTTGCAATCCATGGTCGTGCAGGCGAATACAAAGAGATGAATCCGGGCGCACTCAGCTACTATGATTCTGTTATCATGCTTGACCTGTCCGAGATTAAGCCGATGATTGCGATGCCGTTCCATCCGAGCAATGTATATCCGATTGCAGATGTAAAAGCGAACCTCGCTGATGTACTTGCAGATGTTGAGAAGCGTGCGAAAGTAAGCTTTGGTGATGATGTAGACTTCTCCCTGCAGAGCAAGGTCGTTGACGGTAAGCTTTATGTGGATCAGGGTGTTATCGCAGGCTGTGCCGGCGGCGGATTTGAAAATATCTGTGCGGCAGCAGACATCTTGCGTGAGCAGAATATCGGTAATGACAAATTTACCTTGAATGTATATCCGGCAAGTATGCCGGTTTATCTGGAACTCATGAAGAACGGAAGAGCAGCAGAACTGACCCAGGCAGGTGCAGTCATTAAGACGGCATTCTGCGGACCGTGCTTCGGTGCGGGCGATACTCCGGCAAACAATGCGTTCAGTATCCGTCATTCGACCCGTAACTTCCCGAACCGTGAGGGTTCCAAGCTCCAGAACGGTCAGATTGCATCCGTAGCATTGATGGATGCACGTTCCATTGCAGCGACTGCAGCAAATAAGGGCTTCCTGACTGCAGCGGATGAGATTGACTGTACTTATACTGCACCGGCATATTATTTTGATAAGAGCATTTATGAGCGTCGTGTGTATGACAGCAAGGGCGTTGCAGATCCGAGCGTAGAGATTCAGTTCGGACCGAACATCAAGGACTGGCCGGAAATGTCGAATCTTACTGACCACCTTCTGCTGAAAGTGGTATCCGAGATTCATGACCCGGTTACTACGACCGATGAGCTGATTCCGTCCGGTGAGACTTCTTCGTTCCGTTCCAATCCACTTGGTCTTGCAGAGTTTACCCTCTCCAGAAAAGACCCGGATTACGTTCCGAGAGCAAAGGCTGTATACGCAGCAGAGAAGGCGAGACTCGCCGGTGAAGATCCGAAGAAGGTAAGCGAGGAAATCGCAGAGGTATTTGAGACACTTGAGGTTCATATGCCGGGCGTTGCGCTTGACAAGATCGGTATCGGTTCCACCATCTATGCGGTGAAGCCGGGTGACGGTTCTGCACGTGAGCAGGCTGCTTCCTGCCAGAAGGTGCTTGGCGGTTGGGCAAACATTGCAAAGGAATATGCAACCAAGCGTTATCGTTCCAATACCATCAACTGGGGTATGCTTCCGTTCCTCTTTGACGGAGACGACAAGGCATTACCGTTCAAGAACGGCGATTACATCATCGTGCCGAACATTGCGGCGGCAGTAAGAGATAAGGTACAGAACATTACCGCACATGTAATCTATAATGAAGTAAGCGGTGCGTATGAGGCACCGGCAGAGATTAACCTGAAGCTTGGAGAACTTACGGACGACGAGCGTAAGATTATCCTTGCAGGATGTCTGATCAATTATTATCGCGAATAATAGGATAGGAAAAGGGTTCCGTTTTTGGAACCCTTTTTTGTCGGAAATTAACAATTGCGAAGAGAGGTGCAGTGTGCTATAATCTTTTCGGAAAAAATTACAGAAAGAAGACAGGACATCGGATAAGGGGATGCCCGGAATGGAGACTACATATGGACAAAATTAAAATGACGACCCCGCTGGTAGAGATGGACGGCGACGAGATGACCCGCATCCTCTGGCAGTACATTAAGGATGAATTATTACTTCCGTTCGTAGACCTGAAGACGGAGTACTACGACCTTGGATTACAGTACCGTGACGAGACAAACGATCAGGTTACCGTAGATTCCGCACTAGCTACCAAGAAGTACGGTGTTGCTGTTAAGTGTGCGACGATTACTCCGAATGCAGCACGTGTAAAAGAATATAATTTAAAAGAGATGTGGAAGAGTCCGAACGGTACCATCCGTGCTATCCTTGACGGTACGGTATTCCGTGCGCCGATTCTGGTAAAGGGTATCGAGCCGTACGTAAAGAACTGGGTAAAGCCGATTACCATCGCACGTCATGCATATGGTGATGTATACAAGGCAACCGAGATGAAGATTCCGGGTGCAGGCAAAGCAGAGTTGGTATTTACCGCAGAAGACGGAACCGAGACCCGCGAGCTGATTCAGGATTTCAAGAGCGCAGGCATTCTGCAGGGTATGCACAACCTGACTCCGTCTATTGAGAGCTTCGCACGCTGCTGTTTCAATTATGCAGTAGATACCAAGCAGACGCTGTGGTTTGCAACCAAGGACACGATTTCGAAGAAGTATGACCATACGTTCAAAGATATCTTCCAGGAAATCTACGACAAGGAATACAAGGCGAAGTTCGAAGAACTTGGTATTGAGTATTTCTATACGCTGATTGATGATGCAGTAGCACGTGTGGTTCGTTCCGAAGGCGGTTACATTTGGGCATGTAAGAACTATGACGGTGACGTTATGAGTGATATGCTTGCGACTGCGTTTGGTTCTCTTGCGATGATGACTTCGGTACTGGTATCTCCGGAAGGAAATTACGAGTACGAAGCTGCACACGGCACGATTCAGCGTCATTATTATCAGCATCTGGAAGGCAAGCAGACCTCTTCGAACCCGATTGCAACCATCTTTGCATGGACAGGTGCACTCAATAAGAGAGGCGAACTTGACAATCTTCCGGAGCTTTGTGCATTTGCAAAGAAACTCGAAGAAGCAACGCTTTCCGTAGTAGAAGAAGGTAAGATGACGGGCGACCTTTATCTGATCTCTACTCTGCCGGAGAAGCAGAAGTTAACCAGTATGGAATTCATTAAGGCAATCCGCGAGAAGCTGGAGAAATTACTCTAAAGCATTGCGGGAAAGTTAAGAGGTTAGAATTGAAAGATTTAATGAAACGAGTTGTAGTGATGTTGTTATGCATCACCATGACAATCGGAGTGCTGCCACCGCTGGCGGCAGGGGCTGTAACGACATCCGAAGAAGTTGTTTTTCCTGCAGAGAAGCTGCCGGTTGATGTAGTGACGGCATATGAGCGCAAAAACCCAATCCGGGGAACGATGGCAGGTGTATTTCTTGCCGATCTTACTGCCGGAGGGATTGTTGCGTCTAAGAACAGCACAATGCTTACATCCTCCAGTGAACTGAGCGAATGGTTGTTGTTGCTGTATGCACTCCGGAATGTAGATTTAGAGAAAGAAGTTACGATTACCAAAGCAATGTTGGACAGCGCGAAAAAAGTGCAATATCCGGTTTTGATCGGACTTCAGGAAAAAGATAGCCTGACGCTGGAAAAGCTTCTGAAACTCTTTATGATGACAAGAGCGGATGATGTTAGGACGGCAATGGTATCTGCAATTGCCGGGTCAGAGCAAAAGGCTGTATCGATGATGAATCAGCTTGCAGACCGTTTGAGTCTGAAAGATACGAAGGTAGTGGCAAGCGACGGTGCATTTATATCCGGACAGCATACGAATGCATATGATTTATATGTGGTGTTCCGTGAACTGTTGACACATGATTTATTTGCAGAAAATTATCAAAAGGCATCGTTAACTGTGCGTCTGACAAAAGAAGATGGCAGCACCAAAACAATACGTGCGAAAAACTCAGAACACTCATATTCCCATCTGTACGGTACGCCGATGGTGCCGGAAGGATATACCTTCTTAGCAAGAATGTCGGGCGGTTGCGCAGCTTCCGGCCTGGCACAGGTGATTCTTGCAGAGGGGCTGGACGGGCACGTGTACATCGGCGTGTTGACCGGAATACCGTTTGAAAAAGATATTGCGATCGAGTCGGAACGTCTGCTCCGCGTGATTGAAGGCGAAGCATATTTTGATCAGGAACAGGTAGTGCCGCTGGGCGATGATACCGTTCGCTACGAATACTTATTGGGAACGGATGTCGTGTACTATACCGTAGATAATAAAGCTCCCGGTTATGCAAATAATGCAGAAGCAGAACGGTATATGGTGGAAATTACAGTCCCGGTGTGGCATCTGAATGATAGTACCGGAGTACGGACAGCTTCCAGCATGAAGATGAAGATAAATCGAAAACTGGCAACTGACGTAAAGAAAATATTTCAGGAGATATATGAACTTCCTATGAAGTTCCCGATAAAGACTTTGTTGGGATACGGATACCGTCAGTCCGGTGGTGTAGGCTTGAGTAATTGCACATTGATGTCGATTCATTCGTATGGTGCAGCAATTGATATCAATCCGGCTGATAATGATAATGACTATTTCCTGGGCGCCGGAAATGATCTGCGTGACAAGAACAATCCTTACTATATTCCGGAAGAGGTAATCCAAATCTTCGAAAAGTATGGCTGGTTCTGGGGCGGAGATTTCAGTATCTGTGTTGACTCTATGCATTTCCAGTATCTTGGCTTGGACTTCTTAACCTATCAGAACAACTCTCCGTTTATGACAGTAGATCTTGCGGCTGACCTGGAGGTTGGGGATCATATTGAGAATTTGCAGTTACGTTTGACAGAACTTGGATACCGTGTGAACCAAAACGGTATTTTTACGGAACAGACCAGAGAGGCAGTAAGGAAGTTTCAGATTCGTCAGGGCCTTCCGGCGACCGGTGTCGTGGACTACAAGACTTGGGAGACGGTGATTAACCTGACACATTATATGCCATATGTATTTTGATTTTACAACAACGGCAGAAGTTGAATCATGAATTAATTTTTGCAACGGCAAAACAGATGCTTTCATCTGCAAAATGAATTGGCTAATAAATGAGGAAAATTGTGATTTTTCCTTGACAAATAAGGCTTCAGCGTATATAAATATGTATGTGACAATTCGTCCCACGCGTGAATAAATAGGGGACAATAATACATTAGAGGAGGAGTATTCCATGAACAAAGCAGAACTTGTTGCAGCTATCGCAGCTCAGGCAGAGTTATCTAAGAAAGATTCCGAGAAGGCACTTAAGGCATTCATCGATATCGTAACCGACGAATTAGTTAAGGGCGAGAAGGTTCAGCTTGTTGGTTTTGGTACTTTCGAAGTTTCCACCAGACCTGCAAGAACCGGTAGAAATCCGCAGACGAAGCAGACCATCACTATCGCAGCTTCCAAGGCACCGAAGTTCAAAGCAGGCAAGGCATTAAAGGACGTTGTTAATAAGTAATTAACAGGACCAGGGATGCAAGTAACAAGGACTATTCGTAAGAGTAGTCCTTTCTTTTTATAAAACAAGCAGTCCGGGTGTGTAAGACGTTCGGATTCAGAATTGAGGCAGGTATGAGAGTAGATAAATATTTGAAAGTGTCACGTTTGATCAAGCGCCGTACGATAGCAAATGAGGCATGTGATGCCGGACGTGTATCGATTAATGGAAAGCAGGTAAAGGCATCTGCCGAGGTAAAAGTCGGCGATGTACTGGAAATCGGATTTGGTGATAAGGCGGTCAAGGTAGAGATTACCCGTATTGTTGAAACAACCAAAAAAGACGAAGCAAAAGAGATGTTCAAGTATCTATAAACAAAATATGGGCGTAATCTGTAGCTCCCATGCATATAGTGATAGAAAGAGCCAATGGGAGCAATTATGCCGGATGACAGAACAGCGGTGAAACAGCACCGGATTGAATTGAACAATCGGAAAACTTTGTTGATAACAGGTGTGAAGGATGTGCATTCGTTTGATGAACAGGAGATCCTTCTGGAGACAGAACTGGGAATTCTTTTGATACGGGGGAGTAAACTGCATATTGACCGCTTGTCCATAGAACGAGGCGAGACGGATGTTGACGGCAGAATCGACAGTCTGATTTATACGGAACTAAAGGGGCATACAAAAAACGGCGAAACCTGGCTGAAAAGAATGTTTCGATAAACAGAGAGGCATAGGGGTGTATGATTCAGTCGGAATTACAGATGCTTGCCGCGTCGTTTTTGTTCGGATTCGGGATAATTATTAGTTACGGTTTAGTGAATCTGCTCCGGATGTTTCTGGGGTTACGAAAAGCGGCTCAGGTGGTTTCGGAACTTATTTATTGGAGTATAGCAGCAATCATTGCATTTTACATACAGTTCCGTCTGAATGACGGAGTGCTGCGCATGTATTCCGTAATGGGGGCAGCGGTCGGATTGTGGATTGCACAACGACTCACCGGTAAATTATTTGAGAAACTGTCTGTCGGGGCAGGGAAATTAGCCCGAAAACGTCGGGTTCGCCGCAGAAAAAGAAAAGCTGCCATTCAAAACAGATTGAAAAAATACCGTGAACAGGTTAAAATAACTTTAGGTTCATGGACAGAACAGCACGAAGAAACAGAAAAGGAGTCGTAATCCATGCGTACACAGCGAAAAAGACGAATCGGATTATATATGATTGCATTAACAGTTCTGATTATTTGTGCTGTGGTAATATACAGCAAATATCGTCTGGAGCGCAAGTATAATGAACTGCAGCATCAGAAAGTAATGCTGGAGATGAGTATTGCCGAGGAAGAAGAACGTAGCAAAGAGATCGAAGAATACAGCGTGTATGTTAAGACGAAGCGGTTTATTATTGACGTTGCAAGAGATGTTCTGGGACTGAACGACCCGGATGATGTTATCATCAAAGAAGGAGAAGCCTCAGAAGAAAGCGGAGTACGTTGATAACAATCTGTGAATCTGATAAATGATTTTAGTTACTTCAAATCGTCATCTAAGGGCCTCGGAGGTTGGTTTTTGTCAACCGATTTCCTCCGGTGGCCTATCTTTTTTGACAAAATGTATCCAAGGACTGCCATATAATCTCGCTTACAAATTTTGATGTGAGGTTGGATGGATATGAGCGGGCGTTTAAGTGAAAAATCATTACGAATGATATTGTTTGGAGGAATTGTGATTCTTCTGATGTTGTGGATACAGTCGGAGTTGTTGTTGAAACTGTTGCTATTATTCAGCATCGTGTTTATTGGGTTTTTGTTGTACCCATATGCCTCCGTCAGGATGGCAGCATTGAGAAAAAAACTGTTTGGCACTTTATATGGATATCGGAATCTGAATTTATCCCTAACCGGAGAGCGGCTGGTGGAGATTGCAGATTCCCTACAGGCTTTGTCGGACGGATTCCTAAAGGATATCAATGGGACAGAGGCAGAGCCGGATAAGAACCGTTTGATGGAAGCGTTGTCCAATAAGCTGTGCCGTTCCTGTAGTGCCTGTGAAAACTGTTGGGAGAACAATGCAGAAGAAAGTTATCATTCGGTGTGTAATATGCTGGAACTTGCGTGCAGTACCGGAAACGTCAGCTATGCAGAGATACCACAGGCAATGAGAGAAAACTGCATACAGGCAGAACGTTATGCAGAGGAGTTGAATCGGCATTTGGAACAGGAGAAAAAAGACCGCCTGTACTGCATGCAGCAGGAAGAAAGCCGAGGGATTATTGCAGAGCAATTATCTGAAGTTGCGGCTGCGGTGCGTAAGTCTTCTCGTATTTTGTTCGGCAAAGAAGAACTTGCGGAATTACAAAGACAAGCAGTCGTGAATTTTTTACATACAGAGCATATACAGGTGAAAGAGATTGCGCTTTTTCTCGACCGCGAATCCGGCAGAGAATTGAGGGTTATTGCCAAGATGCACCGTGGTGTATGCATGATGACCCGTGTGTTGGCAGAGCAGATTAGTACATTGCTGGATATTCCGATGCTGTCTTCCGAAGAAAACAGAAATGTCATCGGAAAAGATTATGCCGAGTATGTGTTTTACGAAGCACCACGTTACCATGTGCTGACAGGGATTGCACGCTGTGCCCGGGAAGATGGAGCGTGTTCGGGAGATAATTATTCCTTTTTACGGGCCGGAAGAAAAGATGCGGTTATGGTACTGGCAGATGGAATGGGTTCCGGTATGGAAGCAGGAAGAGACAGTACGATGGTGGTTGAATTGCTGGAGCAACTGTTGTCTGCGGGTTTT
>JAZNXH010000003.1:0-9718 GCA_045593785.1 Lachnospiraceae bacterium | reverse complement strand
TGCCTGTACAGACAGTTCTCTCATTCTCTGTACGATAGCACTCACTTCATTCAATGCACCCTCAGCGGTCTGGATTACCGAAATTCCGTCCGATGCATTCTGAGAAGACTGGTCAAGACCTGCTATCTGCGTTCTCATCTTCTGTGTGATGGCAAGTCCTGCCGCATTGTCTGCTGCACGGTTAATCTTATAACCGGAGGACAAACGCTCCATGCTCCGGTCAAGCAAGGAGTTCGTACGTCTCAAGTTGCTGTTTGCTTTGATTGCTGACATATTATGATTGATTCTCATATTACCTGCTTTCTGAAACGGCTATCCTGTAATAAGTCCGTTTCTTTCGTTATAGATTCGTCGAAGATGCAATACAATTTCCTTCGCTGCCGTATACAGTGCAGAGGTATTGATTCTTTCTCCCTGCTCCGGTTCACTTTCCGTTGCCGGAGGCAGCATTTCTTCTGCCCCACTCTTTGCAATCGTACAGAAGATTTCTCCGCAATCAATTCCTGCTTCTTTCAGGCGGTTCTTTAATGCCGGAATCTCTTCTTTCAACCGGTCGTTTATACTTCTTTCATGGGAAGCCATCAGAATTTCTAATTTTCCCTGGCGATAGCTTCCGTCCACACGCACTGTCGTTTCGTCAAGAATATCGGCCGGTTCGGCTTCCTGCTTTAATAAAATCCTAAACTTTCCTTCTTCATTGCTTCCCTGTATTACGGTAAGCCGGATTCCTGTGATTCCGTTTTCATCGGCAACCGGTATATCGAAGCATTCTTTTCTCAGTAGTTGCTTCTTCAGATTTTGTACTGCCAGAAGTTCTCTCAGATCTCCTGCCTGCTCCGCATTCAGGTCGGCTGCTGCATACAAAGCTTCCATTAACTCGCTCGCTGTACCTTGCAGATTCTCACTTAACCGGCTGATGGTTTCGCGGCTCGTCATTGCTTGCGCGGCTTCTTCACTGTTCACTGCCAAACGGTTCTTTATATCTTCTGCAACACCTGCATCATTTGCTATCCGCTGTAACTTCCGATATGTGTTTTCATTTAGCAGGAGAGTTTTGGCTGCCTGTATTTGTTCCGGACTATCCTCCATACCAAATCGGTCCAGAAACCGTCTTTCTATGTCACTGTTTTCTGCCAGCGTTCGAAGCTTGTCTAACTGTTCGCTCCGGTAAGCGCGGTCCGTCTCACCCTCCGGCAATTTCATCATAAGTTCTGCCAATTGTTCCGGTGTCAATTCTGCAATATCGGCACCCTGTTCCATTAACCGATGTAACCGGTCCGGGGTCAGGCGGTTTGTGACATCATGCAGTTGACGATTGTGATACGCCGCTGCAATCTGATCGTCTATGTAACTTCCTTCCCGCGTCGTCTCTGCCTCGCCAAAGGCATCGTCCACACTGATGTCCATTCCGCGTCGTTTCATTACTCTGCTTTCAGTCAGTAGATTGGCCAGCGTCAGTTCTTTTCCGCTCTTTACTAAAGCTCCGACCGCTGCACCGTCTGTTTTCTCGATCTGATACAGCATTCGGTAGATACCGATATAGGATTCTCTTTCTTCTGCCGTCAGTTCGTGTTTCCGGTCAAGTTTTACCAGATATTCGCTAAAGCGTTCTTCTGTGCGGACGCCGAGTTCCCGGCGAATCTCTTCTGCTGCACTGCTAACCTGTGTAAGACTTCCTTCCAGCGGATTGATTCCTCTGCGAATCAGTTCGACCGTTACCTGCGGTTGTAACTGTTCCACCAGACCACGCACCTGCGCATCGTAGAATTTCATCTCATTGATATTGTCACGGGTCAACGGGATATTGTTATATCCCAGGATCCGCACTGCCCGCTGGTTTACAGCACTAAGTTCCATTCCCAGAGATTCCAGTTGACTGTCCACATTCCGGAACGCTTTCTGTATGGAATCTCCCATGTCACGGCGAGGTGCAGTCATCAACGGTTCATAGGCTTCTGCTGCAGCCTGCATTCCTGCTTGTGCTCCTAAGCCTTCCGCGCTACCCGTCTGTATCGCATTCTCCGAGGCAATCTCGGATAAACTGCGCAGCGTCTGAATGCTTCTTGTTTCAAAGCTCTTCGCCAGCAGAGAAACATCTGCATTTCTTACCTTATCTGCGGCTTCCAGAGTCTGTGTAAACAGTTCGGCTTCCATGTTTATTTCCTTACCATCTGCCATAAGCATCTGACGGAAATAATCCTGTTCCTGTTGTTTCAAAGACTCAATCCGCTCCCGGATTGCTTCCACGTCTGCTTCCACGCCCAGTTTCCGCATAGTATCTAACGATTCTTCTGTCATATGGAGGCGTGCTTCTTCTTTTTTTCGAAGCAGATTCAGATTCGTCTGTTTCGGTTCTGTTCTTTGATACAGGTTTTCAATTGTACCATCCAGAACTGCTTCTCTGCTAAGACGCTCTGTCCCAAAGTCCGACACCAGCTGCTCCAGTTCTTTTTTATAAATCAGATTTTCTGCCGTCAGTGGAAGTTCCTGTTCCAACAGCCATCTTGCATCTGTTTGGTCAGGAACCTCCACCGCCTCCCCGACAGTTATTCTGCGTTCAGCGTATACACTCTGTTCTGCTTTCTGCAGTACTTCCGTAATCTGTGGTTCCAACTGTTTCATCAGGGTGTCCGATACTGTTTGTTTTCTCTTTGCACCGGCATGTACCGCTTTATAACAATTTTCAATTGTAGGTTCCAGTTCATTTCCAATCAAATAAGAAAAAGAAGCCTCAGTCATATGCTGCGCCTCTTCTGCCATAATCATGGCATCGGTAATCCGGCTCACATTGTTCTGTGTGACCGGAAGATTCGCTGCAACCAACCGCTCTGCAATCTGCTTCGAGAGACCTTCTCTGCTCATTTTCCGGATTGCATTTTTCTTTGCTGTATTGGCAACTGCTTCCCGGCTTAACTGCTTATCCATAAGCTGACCTTCCATGCCGGCCTGCTTTAAGGCAGCCTGTGCCTTCATGCGCTCCAGCAGGCGTTCCAGACGCTCCAGATTATATTTCTCCAGCGTCATGCCTTCCTCTTCCAGCTCTTTGCAGTCTTCTTCCGTTGCACGGTCCGAGATTTCCCCGAAACGGTCATCACCAGTTTCCTGTCCCGGCAGCGTACCAAAATTCTGTGCAATCATCTGCATTCCGGTATCAACTGTCGTGAACAGCATTTTACCTTGTCCGCCTTCAGCTTTTGCCTTTCCGATCTCCTTTAGGACGAAGGATGCTCCCGATGCCTCCATGATCTTATATGTTCTTTTTTCGCCTTCCTTGGCGTTCTGCACTGCTTCTTTCGGAAAATGAAATTCTTTCCCGCTAAAGTTGATGGAAATCTGCTCGGATACGGTTGTCACAATTCCTTCAATAATATCCCCGGTCTGAAACTCCGGTACGGTTCCTGCTTCTTCTCTTTCCCTGATTCCGTTTGTCAGAGAAGAACGAAGACCGTTTGTATAGATTCCATCCATATTATTTCCTATTCCAAATATAATTTTCTCTGCTAAACATAGCATCTACACCGTATATTTCGGCAATTCTTCCGTTTTCCTTAAGACAGAATCGTGAACACACTGTTTTCCTATCCGCATTCTTTACATTCCTGTTCATACTTCCTTTCTTTTTTCATATGATAAAAACAAGTCCTTCTTATGGAGCTGCCCATGAAAAAACCAATTTTTCATTCCAGAGTGTTCCAGCTTACTGTTTTTCTTTCTTCTATTTTTCTTCTTTTTGTCGGAAGCTTCTTATATAAAAATGTCTACCGGAAACAACTCTGCGAAAGACAGCAGACTGAATTTGACCTTTTTCTTGATGATGTGTTCCTTGACGAACTTGAATCAGATGCAATTTCTCTTCATTTCATGATAAAAGATGCCTCGATTTATGGCATACCAACTGTTTCACCAGTCCTGTCCCCCTACACTTCCCCGACAGAAGAACAATACCGGGAGCTACTTCTTGCACGCAGAGCCGCTCTGACCTCTTTTTCTTTTGAAAAGCTTAGTTTAGAACAGCAGCAAACTTACGAATGCCTTCTTTTTCTGTTGGATAACAGCCTCGCCTTATCGGAGTATTCTGACTTGTCAAACCCGTTCTCTCCGCAGAGCGGTATCCAACAACAGCTCCCTTTTCTGCTCTCCGAATATCGTTTTGATTCCCACACCGACATGGAGAACTATCTTACTTTGCTGGACTCTGTGTATGCTTACTTTGAGAGTCTTTGTATTGTTATACAAAACCGTATTTCTAAAAACACCATTCCTTTCGCCGCAATCCAAAGTGCTGCTGAACAATGCTACTCCTTCCTCTATACTCCGCCCGAAGAAAACATTCTTCTAGTCAGTTTTTCTGAACGGCTGTCCGGCTTAGAATATCTGGATGAGGTAGAAACCGCCATTTATGAGATGAAGAACCGGTACCGCGTGGAGACCGAAATACTCCCTGCATACCAATTGCTGTATGAAACGCTTTCCTCTTATGATTCTTCTCAATCTTCTTCGGATTCCCAAGGTCTATCCTCCCTCAAAAACGGTCAGGAGTATTACACTTTGCTTGCAAAAAAAGCGTCTTCCTCTGACTGCTCAGTCCCTGAGATGAAAGAATTGTTGGAACAATACTATCAGACAGCACTTACCCATATGAAAACGCTTGCCGGACAGAACCCCGATCTTCCGCAACAGGCGCTCAGCAGTATTTTGTCGGACGGCACTTCCCTTTATTCTGCCGTCGAGGGCAGCAGTTCTGCAGATACACTCCGCTTTCTACAACAGAACAGCCTGCAGTTGCTTCCTGCACTTGAAAAAGCAGGCGAGCTTCATGTTACTCTGAAGACGACTTCTCCTTGTCTTCAATCGATGAGTGCTCCTGCGATGTACCTGCTCTCTCCGCTGGATGCGTATTTGGAACATACAGTATACATAAACCCCGCTTATTCCGGTAGCAACAGCTACACCACTCTCGCTCATGAATCTTTCCCCGGTCATCTGACCGCACGCGTCTGTTTCCTGTCCGGAAATCCACATCCGGTGCGTGCACTTACTGACTTTATCGGTTGGGACGAAGGTTGGGCATCACTTGCCGAACTCTATGCCCTCGGATTTCTTACTAATGCCGATGATGTATTGGAATTCCTCTGTTCCTATGAGATTGCCTCCCTCTGCCTATACGGACTTTCTGATATCGGAATTCACTACGATGGCTGGAACAGACAAGACACGCTTGCCTTTTGGGCAGCGCACGGAGTAGAAAAGGAAGCGGCTGATTATCTGTGGCGGCTGGTGGTCTGTGAGCCGGCCTATTACCTCCCATATTCTATGGGATTGGTGCAAATGTTAGAGCTTCGAAAAACAGCCGCTGCGTCCTTAGGAAACGCTTATACGGAAACCGCTTTTTGCTCCGCCCTGCTCTCGCTCGGGCCGATGCCTTATCCGATTTGTGAAAAATATTTGTTGCGATCGCTACAAGATTGATGTGCTATCTTATCCGTTTTTGAACTATTTGTTAACTTTTTGTCAATTAGAAAATATTTTGTTGACAGATTGGATTTTGCTTACTATACTGTTATTTGGTGACAATTGAGTTTTCTGTTGGCAACAGGTCAACAAACGAAGCAATTGCACTATAATGCAGCTATTTATTATTTATTAAGTAAATAGACTTTATTACTGAACAGGAGGAAATTCCATGTCAACAAAAGCTTATTTTAAGCATGAGGAAATCGGCGCAGGTAAGGTCGGATTTTCCAGAACACGTTCCATCATCGAAGGTGCTTTCTACGGCAACAACGTAATCAAGGTTAACACCCTTAAGGAAGCATATGAACTCGCTAAGAATTCCCCCGGAACCATCGTTACCGATATGCCGGTATACAGAGGCGAAGAATTTGGTCTTGAGAGAGACGCAAAGGTTCTTCTTTTCAACGATGGTGCAGTTACCGGTCGTTACGCAGGCGCTCGTCGTATCAAAGGTGAGCCGGGCGTAGATGAAGTTAAGCTCGACAAGGTTGCAATGGACGCTGTATATGAGTCCCGTTGGAAAACCATGTATCATGCAGAAGTTTTCGTAGGTCTTGATCCGGAATTCATGGTTAAGGCACACCTTCTTATCCCGGAAGGCGAAGAGAACATCATGTACAACTGGATGCTCAACTTCCAGTACATGTCTGATGACTATGTAAAGATGTATAAGAACTCCAAGGCTGTTGGTGACGGCAAGGAAGCTGATATCTTCATCTTCTCCGATCCGCAGTGGGTACCGGGCGAGCGTCCTGACGTTGATTACAGCTGCTTAAGCGATCCGCTTACTCTCTGCTACTTCGATACCAACCAGAACTGCGCATGCATCCTTGGTATGAGATATTTCGGCGAGCACAAGAAGGGTACTCTTACCATGGCTTGGGCTATCGCAAACAGAAACGGTTACGCTTCCTGCCACGGCGGACAGAAGGAATACACCCTTGCAGACGGCTCCAAGTACGTTGCATCCGTATTCGGTCTCTCCGGATCCGGTAAGTCCACTCTTACCCACGCTAAGCACGGCGGCAAGTATCCGATCACCGTTCTTCATGATGACGCATTCATCATCAACACCGACACTTGTGCTTCTATCGCACTTGAGCCGACTTACTTCGATAAGACCGCTGACTACCCGACCGGTTGCCCGGACAACAAGTACCTCCTTACCGCTCAGAACTGCTCCGCTACTCTGGACGAAGAAGGCAAGGTTCAGCTTGTAACTGAGGATATCCGTAACGGTAACGGTCGTGCAATCAAGTCCAAACTGTGGTCCCCGAACCGCGTTGACAAGATTGACGCTCCGGTTAATGCAATCTTCTGGATCATGAAGGATCCTACCATTCCGCCGGTAGTTAAGCTCAAAGGTGCTGCTCTTGCATCTGTTATGGGTGCTACCCTCGCTACCAAGACCTCTACCGCAGAGCGTGTAAAGGCTGGTACCGACCTCAACGCACTTCGTTTTGTACCGTACGCTAACCCGTTCCGTACTTATCCGCTCGTTAACGACTATGAGAAGTTCAAGAAGCTCGTAGAAGAGAAGAACGTAGATTGCTACATCGTTAACACCGGTGATTTCATGGGCAAGAAGGTTCAACCGAAGGATACTCTCGGCATCCTCGAAGCTATCGTAGAAGGTAAGGCTTCCTTCCACAAGTGGGGTCCGTTCTCCGATATCGAGATCATGGATTGGGAAGGCTTTGCTCCTGATTTCAACGATGCTGATTACAAGGCTCAGCTTAAGTCCGGTATGGAAAACCGTGTAGGTTTTGTTGAGAAATGTGCATCCGAAAAGGGTGGATACGACAAGCTTCCGGATGAGGCTCTTGAAGCTCTTAAGAGAGTTGTTGCAGAGCTTGCATAATTGAAACTTGATTTTTGGGGCTGCCGCGTTTGCGACAGCCCTTTTTACTTACGATTGTCGGTTCAGGAAAGCGCTATTCTTGTAGGGTATCAACTTAATTGTCGAAGAGGCGGGTGTTGCAATTCATATCTGTGACACGTTTCCACTTGGGTCGACCTGTCTCTATGAGACAGGCCACGCAACGCCACTAACATTCCGTCTTCGCATTACTGCTCGCCGGAACGTAAGTGTCGGCGTTTCTCCACAGTCACAGATATCGAATTGCAACACCCACCTCTTCTCGATACTGAAATCGAATAAATACAAGAATAACGATTCCCTGAACCTCGGCAAAAAGCCAAAATTATGGCTGTCGCAAAACGCGGCAGGCTATATTGGCTACTATGGACACCGGTATTTCGTTATAGAAAGAGGTCATTATGAGAATCACTGCATTGGTTGAGAATACGAGCACACGTCCGGAGTTAATATCCGAGCACGCGTTAAGTCTGTATATTGAGAGCAATGGTTATAAGATTTTGTTTGATATGGGGGCGAGTGATGCCTTTGTTCGGAATGCCAAGGTGCTTGGAATTGACCTCAACGCAGTGGATTTTGCGGTGCTTTCACACGGGCATTACGACCACGGTGGTGGGTTATCCGCATTTCTCGCAGTGAATGACCATGCGCCGGTGTATGTAAGCCGTTATGCGTTTGAACCGCACTTTAATAAATTGGGTAAGGATATTGGACTTTCTGAAGATGTTTGCGAGCGATATCATGACCGGCTTGTCTTCACAGAGGATTATCTCCGTCTGAATGACAGCATGGAGCTTTTTTCTTGCAATGACCGCAAGCTTAGTTTTCCGATTGATTCCTTTGGGCTTTCTTGTATACATTATGATGAGGAGATCTCTTGGGATCTCTGTCACGAACCCCAAACGGCGATTCCGGAGGATTTTCGCCACGAGCAGTATCTGCTGATTCAGGAAAATAACAAGAGCATCCTGATTAGCGGATGCTCTCATAAAGGTGTGAAAAATCTGGTTACTTGGTTTTCTCCGGATGTTCTGGTCGGTGGGTTTCATTTCTTCAAGATTCCGCTTGCTTTCTCCGGCAAACAAAGGCTTTCCGAAGCTGCTGAGTATCTGAACCGTTTTCCGACCGACTATATTACTTGTCACTGCACCGGTGTGGAGCAGTTTGAGTATCTGGCAACACAGATGCCGCGGTTAAGATATCTGTCTGCGGGAGACAGCCTCGACTTATAAGAAGATCTTGCTGTCACATGCCACTTTTTCTTACCACTCTGCGCCCGGCTTCAGCCACCTGCTGTTTAAGCCCGGTTCGCCCCAGTGCTCCATGCGGACGCCATTTTCTTCGAGTACAACCCAGTCTTCTTCAAAGCCAATATCGAATTGGTGCTCCTTGATGAAAGTGTCTTCTCCATCGATAAACTTCCATTCTTCGCAGGCAATATACAGTTCTCCATTCTCTCGGAACGCAAATTTCAGGCTGTGATACGGCACATGAAAGATGCTGAAATGCGTCTGTTCACCTTCTTCATACACCGTAAATCTCACGGTATACAAGCCAGAGGTCGGACCATGCCCCAGAGAATACCTCTCTTCTTTCCCGTCTTTGTCAAAATCGCCCCGTACACTTGCATATTCCGGTCCGTGTACACCACCGATTCCGCTATAGAATCCATCCGTATAATGATATACCTGCCCGGTATCAGTCTGAACCTCACCACCGTCCTGGGAATACCGGAACAATGCGCCATCCGGCACCGGAGTTTCTGCTTCACCGTCTGCGCTATAGCGGTATTTCGGTATGGCAGAAGATTTTTTCTCATTAAACGCATACCCTTCCTCTTCAATGTCAAACACATATGTGTTTTGTCCATCCGAGGTACTTAAGATTAGTTCCTTTCCTTTTATCTCATAGGTTCCGGTCGGCCAATAACTGCTGAACGCAGAATATGAGAAGCTGAACATATTGCTGTGGACATAGAGTATGATTGACGGCGCCACAAAATCCACGGAATCTGCAAAGCGATAGGTTCGGTATGATGACTGCGTAACCGGTATATCTATCCCTGCAAGCGTATCACGTCCGGACAACGAACCAACCGTGATCTGCTCAGGCGTAAGACTGCCGAAGTGTTCCTCCGTAGGTGTTTCATCGTTCGTGCCAAGCGGGTTCGTCAGGAAACAGACTGCCACTGCGATGCACGCCAACAAAGCTACGACTATGATCCAGAATGCCGGCTTCTTGTAATTCAGTACCGAACGGATTCTTGTCTTTACTCCGACTTCACCGAATGCTAACGGACAGGCGCTGATCATCCTGCGCGACACG
>JAZNXH010000002.1:0-54172 GCA_045593785.1 Lachnospiraceae bacterium | reverse complement strand
TTCGCTATAAAAGATTTTCTTACTTAAGAGTAACCTTAGCGCCTTCAGCTTCAAGCTTAGCCTTGATATCATCAGCTTCCTGCTTAGAAGCAGCTTCCTTAATCATCTTCGGAGCGCTGTCTACAAGATCCTTAGCTTCCTTCAGACCAAGACCGGTAATCTCACGAACAACCTTGATAACTTTAACCTTCTCTGCGCCAACTTCGGTAAGTTCAACGTCAAATTCGGTCTTCTCTTCTTCTGCTGCACCTGCTGCCGGGCCAGCTGCTGCTACAACAACACCTGCTGCTGCGCTTACGCCAAATTCTTCTTCACATGCCTTTACTAACTCGTTCAGTTCAAGTACGGTCATGCCTTTGATAGCATCGATAAATTCCTGAGTAGTCATAATTTCCTCCATTCTTCCGCTGTTAAGCGGCTTTTCTGATTTCGGCAACTCTTTTTATGCTGCCGTTTGCAATCTGTTGACTGATATTAAGCTGCTTCGCCGTTCTTCTCTGCAATCTGCTTGATAACACGAGCAAGATTTGCAATCGGGGACTGCAGGCTTCCGAGAAGCTTGGAAATAAGTACTTCTCTGGAAGGAATGCTTGCAATTGCCTGAATACCCTTAGCGTCATAGTAAACACCTTCTACAACACCTGCTTTGAACTCAAGTGCCGGAGCGTTCTTCATGAACTCAGACAATACTCTTGCGGGAGCAGTAGCATCTTCAATGCCGAATGCAAATGCGGACGGTCCGTCCAGATTTACATCGAGCTGTGCGTAATCAGTACCCTCGAATGCACGCTTTGCATAAGTGTTCTTGTAAACCTTATAAACAACGCCTGCTTCTCTGAGTTTCTTACGAAGCTGGGTATCCTGCTCAACGGTAAGTCCGCGATAGTCTACCACAACAACAGCCTTTGCCTGCTCAGCATAGCCTTTGATTTCGTCAACGATAGGTGCTTTGATTTCAACTTTTGCCATTACGAAAACCTCCTATCATCATGTTTAATGCCGAAAAAAAACTCTGCGATAAAAGCGCAGAGGGAATAAGCATAATGCGTATACTTCATTACCTCGGCTGGCGCTTGTGCTTACGCCGGTTATACCGGCACCCGCTTTCTTCGGCTGGATACTTTTATATCACGGATTCTGCTTCTTGTCAACAACAAATTTCAAAATCTGCCGTCACATCTGCAAAACCGTTATATACAAATTGATTTGTTTTACAACACCCGGAACCTAAAAGTTCCGGGTATTGTGAAACTCTAATTCATACGGTCTGACCGATTAAGCCAGCTTGGAAGTGTTGAGCTTTACGCCCGGGCCCATGGTCGGAGCGATGGTTACGCTCTTTAAGTACTGGCCCTTTGCTGCTGCCGGCTTTGCCTTAATGATTGCACCGATCAATGCTTGGAAGTTGTCTGCGAGCTGTTCCTCGGTAAAGGAAGCCTTGCCCATCGGCACGTGGATAATATTAGTCTTATCCAAACGATATTCAATCTTACCTGCTTTGATGTCTGCTACAGCCTTTGCTACATCCATGGTAACAGTTCCTGCCTTCGGGTTCGGCATAAGGCCCTTCGGTCCGAGTACACGACCAAGACGACCTACAACACCCATCATGTCAGGAGTTGCTACAACAACATCAAACTCAAACCAGTTCTCGTTCTGAATCTTCGGAATGAGCTCATCGCCACCTACATAATCAGCGCCTGCTGCTTCTGCTTCAGCGAGCTTGTCACCCTTTGCAAATACGAGAACACGAACAGTCTTACCTGTTCCGTGCGGAAGTACAACCGCACCACGAACCTGCTGGTCAGCGTGACGACCGTCAACGCCCAGACGGATGTGTGCTTCGATGGTCTCATCGAACTTAGCGGTTGCTACCTGCTTCACATACTTTACTGCATCATTTACATCATACTGTACAGACTTGTCAAAAGACTTTACTGCTTCGTTATACTTTTTTCCTCTTTTCATAATAACCTCCTGGTGGTCGTATCGGGAGTTCTCCCTCCCACGTTATTCAACAACAGTTCGACGATTAGTCTTCCTCAACAACGATACCCATGCTGCGTGCGGTACCTGCGATCATGCTGGTCGCGGTCTCAATGTTCGCTGCATTCAAATCCGGCATCTTAAGCTCTGCGATCTTACGTACTTCGGACTTCTTGATCGTAGCAACTTTTGTCTTGTTCGGAACTGCGGAACCACTCTTCAGGTTGCATGCCTTCTTCAGCAATACTGCTGCAGGCGGGGTCTTGGTAATGAAGCTGAAGCTCTTATCCTGATATACAGTGATAACTACCGGGATGATCATACCATCCTGATCTGCTGTTCTAGCATTGAACTCCTTGGTGAACTGTACAATGTTAACACCGTGCTGTCCAAGAGCAGGACCTACCGGCGGAGCAGGAGTTGCCTTGCCGGCCGGAATCTGTAACTTGATGTAACCAGTAACTTTCTTTGCCATAATAATTTACCTCCATAATGTGGTGATATCGGAAGGAACCGGTGCTACGGTACCCGCGCGGTCTTAACCGCTGTCCTCCCACTGACTCGTCTCAATTACTTCTCAACCTTTACGTCAGAGAAGTTAATCTCAACCGGAGTCTCGCGTCCGAACATATCAACATTGATTGTAACGGACTGCTTATTTTCGTTAATTGCTTTGATGACACCCTGTGTATTTTCCCACACACCGGAAATAACAGTAACCAGGTTGCCAACCTCGAAGCCGAATTCGACTTCATTCGTAATGATTCCCATGTTGCGCATCTCGTCTTCCGTAAGCGGCACCGGTTTGCTTCCCGGTCCGACAAAACCGGTCACACCTCTGGTGTTGCGCACTACGTACCATGTGTCGTCATTCATTACCATGTTTAACAACACATAACCCGGGAACAACTTCTTGGGAACTCTCTTCTTGACACCGTTCTTGAGTTCAACCACTTCCTGAATCGGAACAGACACTTCAAGAATCTGGTCTTGTAAAGATCGGTTCTCGATCGTTTTTTCGATATTTGCTTTTACCTTGTTCTCATACCCAGAGTAGGTATGAACAACGTACCATTGAGCCTCTGCCATATCTTCACCTTTCCTGACATGCGATTGCATGTAGTGTATGCACGTCTGTTTGCAACTGTTATACGATAAATCCTAATCCGTATTTTACAACTGCATCAATCAGCGCAATAACCAGTGCAAGGATAGCAGAGATAACGATCACGGCAACCGACTCCTTTGCAAGGGTCTCTTTATCCGGCCAGATAATTTTCTTGAACTCGGACTTCATACCCTTGAACCAGCTTTTCTTCGGAGCTTTCACAGCTGTTTTGGTAGTATTGTCTGCCATACTGTTTCCCCTTTCCTGACTGATTATTTTGTTTCCTTGTGCATTGTGTGTGACTTGCAGAATCTGCAGTACTTCTTGGTCTCCATCCTATCCGGATGGTTTTTCTTTTCTTTTGTCGTGTTGTAATTACGCTGTTTGCATTCTGTACATGCCAATGTAATCTTTACTCGCACAACCTCCACCTCCGTTTAATTTCATTTCGTAGTTTTAAGGCATAAAAAAAAGACCTCTTCCATAGCTTAAACAGAGTATCACGATTTTTTTCAACTGTCAAGCTGTTTTTGCTCAAGTCCTGAAATATGCTGTATTTTTGTTCTTTTCCGGACGGTTTTTCGTGGTTCTTACAATTGTCATCCTTCTTTCTTTATGCTATACTTTTTTCACTCATAAGTCAAGCAAAGGATAACCCATGAGAAAATTTTCTTTCTATATAAATATATCTCTCGTCTGTTGTGTACTGTTGATTTGTACCGTTCTGTTGGCATGCACACTTTTTCCGAACTCATCAGCAGCAGGCAAAGCACAACCGGATTTCCTGCCAACCAATGAACTGGTTCTTCTTTGGGATCACCCGGCAGACGATTCTGTGTCCGAATGTTTCCTTTCCAATTTTCCGCATTGCAATATTATAGAAACACTGGACAACTATATGCTTATTTCTGTTCCTGATTCTTCTCTGACGGCTGACACTCTGGCACAACTCCGATTGTTCCCCGGTATAACAGCTGCCGACCCGAACTACCCATTGGAATTGTCCGTTACCGATTCCGCTACGTACATGACATCGGAACAAAACACCAATATTAATATAGAAGATTTTTCTGCTACAACTTCTTATAATCTATCTTCCGGTTTTGACTTCTATTGCAGTAATGCTCCGGCTACCGAAGTAATCATTGCCATTGCTGACACAGGAGTCGACATTCAGCACCCGCTCCTTAGCGGTTTTATCTGGTCCAATCCGGATGAGATTCCCGATGATGGCATTGACAACGACGGCAACGGATATATCGATGATATTAATGGATGGGACTTCTATCATGATGATGCCAGCGTATGCCATTATACTTACTCAGCTGACGCTCTCTCATACTCTCCTGTCGCAGAAGACAACGACAATCACGGAACCCATGTTGCCGGCATTATTGCATCTGTCCTGCGCGGCGGTAATCTGTTCAATACCGGCGCAACTCCGGTTCCGGTCAAAATTATGCCGCTAAAAATCCATGGTGGCGAAAAATCCTCCGGTTCTGTTGCCAATGCAATCAAAGCAATCAAATATGCGGTTATGATGAATGCAGATGTTTTCAATATCAGCTGGGGTTCTTCCGCCACAACTGCATCTATCACAACGCTGGAGCAGACCATCCGAGAATCCGATCTGTTGTTTGTCTGTGCTGCCGGAAACACCGGTTCCGACAACGATATCACACCTGTCTATCCAGCCTCCTTCCGTATGGACAATGTTGTTTCTGTAAGCTTTGTTAACTCCTACGGATTTCTTACTTCAAAATCAAATTACGGTGCTACCAGCGTAGATATTGCCGCACCGGGTACTGATATCTATAGCACCGTTGTCGGAGACTATGCCTACATGAGCGGCTCTTCCATGGCAGTTCCGTATGTGTCAGGCCTTGCAGCATTGCTTTACTCCTGCTATGACAATCTTTATCCGGCCACCGTCCGGGATCTGCTTCTCTCAACCGCCGATCTCCTGCCGTATAGTGAATCTTTCCCTTTGCCTGTATCTATGAGTTTCGCCAAAGACAAGCTCATCGTTCCCGGTATCCCCAATCTGAGACAGGCACTCATTCTGGCTCCTCAGCTACTCACTGTTGACGCAACTGCTCCGGAACTGTCTGCCTCTACTTCCTACACGGAGGATTTCATCCGTCTTATCGTCTCTGCGGATGACGCAGACGGCTGCGGAATCCGTACTTTACGATATGCAAGCGGAACAAAAACTTTACACGCCTTCCGTCGCGGAACAGCAGGAACCCAGATAAAGGACGATGCCGTATTATTTGCCAAAGCAGGTAACTACACTATCTATGCTGCGGATTATGCCGGAAATGAAAGCATTCTGCATTATCAGTTGCTGGATGACGTGAGTGCCCCACAGATTTCCTATTCCGTACACACCTCGCCCTCTGCAAGTTCCTATCAGCTGATTGCACATTTTACGGAACAGACCAGCGAGCTTTCGGTTGCGTATTTGGTCGCCGGCGAATATGACAACGAAACCTTCCCCCTCGCCGAGAGCACACTGCTTTCGGTACACCACGGACGAACCAATCTTCGATTATACAACCCCGGTTATTATACAATGTATGCAAAAGATATAAGAGGGAATACTTCAACCACAACCCTGCTTATCCCTGAATCTGAAACAATACCGGCAGACAAAGAGGAGGGCGCTTTTGACTAATTCTACTCATTCTGAGAAACACTCTCCGGTTCAAAAAGGAGATATTATATTACTTATTCTTCTGCTATGTCTGGCTTGCGGTCTGTTCTTCTTTACACAGGGCCCGCGGCGTGCAGGAGCAACTGTTACTATTACCGTGGACGGAACAATTTACGGATGTTTTCCATTATCGACAGACCAACAGATTGACATTGTCAGCGACTATGGAACCAACTGCCTGCAGATTTGCGGCGGAACCGCTTCCGTTCTTTCAGCGGACTGTCCGGACCTGATTTGCGCACACCACGTTCCGGTTTCCCACGCCGGCGAACGTATTGTCTGCCTCCCCAATCACGTTATCATCTCAATTGACGCTGCACCGGATGATGCCGCACCGGACGCATTATCCCAATAACCACCCCTACAGTTCATATGAAGGAGCCACATGAAAACATCACGCATCTATCCGATTGCTTTATATGGTATCTTAATTGCTCTCGCATTTATCTTGAGCTGGCTGGAGACCCTTCTCCCCAATCCTTTGGAAGGAATGGTTCCCGGCATCAAACTGGGCTTAGCAAATCTCGTTGTAATCATCACCTTGCTTCGTTTTGGTTTCCTCCCGGCAACAGCAATCTCTCTTGTCCGCGTTCTCTTGACAGCATTTACTTTTGGCAATATGTCTATGTTTTTTTACAGCCTTGCCGGTGCCATACTCAGTCTGCTTATTATGCAACTTAGCAAATCACTCCGATGCTTCAGCCCAACAGGCATCAGTATCAGCGGCGGGCTCGCGCATAATCTTGGACAGATTCTGGTCGCCGTCATCGTTCTGGGAAACAGTCTGATTTATTATCTTCCGTACCTAATTCTCGGAGGTTGTATCAGCGGATTTTTGATCGGTTTACTCGCTTCTCTGATTCTGCGCCGTCTTCCCAAGTTAAGTCCAATCAAAAAGACGGCTTGAAAATTTCCTTAAAGAAAAAACGCTGAGGTCGTAAGACTTCAGCGTTTTTATTATTCTTCTGATTTTTCTTTTTTGGCAATATCTCCGCAGTGTTCCACATATGCTTTGATGCAGGCAACTGCATTTTCCAATCCGATTGCACCACTGTTAATACATAAGTGGTAGTTCTGTGCCTTACCCCACTGTTCACAGGAATGATAGTTGTAGTAATTTGCCCTTCTCTTATCGATTTTACGGATACTTTCTTCTATCTTGTTCGGAGACATCTCATATACATTTACTGCGCGACTTTTACGGAATTCCATATCAGCGCAGATAAAGATGTTTACTACGTTGTCCATTTCCTTCAAAATATAATCTGCACAACGTCCAACAATAACACATGGGCCTTCTGCCGCCACCTTACGGATGACATCTGTCTGCGCCAGATAAATGCGGTCATCCAGGGACAGATTCGTATATCCGGCCTCATGGCCTCCTCCAAATGAAACCATACCCATGGCAATGGAATACAGAAAACTATTTGTTGCTTTGGATTCTGCTGCATGAAATGCTTCCTCTGCAAAGCCACTTTCTTTTGCAGCACGGGTAATTATCTCATTATCGTAAAACGGGATTCCCAATGCTTCCGCAAGTTTCGCACCGATTACCCTTCCGCCACTCGCATACTGTCTGCTGATTGTAATAATCTTATTCATAGGCACCCCTCCGTTGTATACTTTATTTCCGGACAATATAATTATATAACAAAATTATGAAAACATCAACGAAAAAGAACCGTAAACCTTTATTCTCTCATTCCGGTAAAACAAAAAACAGTCGGAACAATAATTCCGACTGTCTGCTGCGGAGTAAGAGACTTGAACTCTCACGTCTGTTGACACATGATCCTTAGTCATGCCTGTCTGCCAATTCCAGCAACTCCGCACGAAGCACTTTATCAGCGCCGCTTATGTATAGTATCACTTCTTTTATCAAATGTCAAATGTTTTTTTGCAATAATTCGAACAATTTATTTTTTTCTACTCTTCTTCCTCCGGTTCCGGTTCATAAGCCAGTAAAAACGTTCCGGTTTTATGAATCGTTACTTCCAATTCGCCTTCTTCATTTACAAAGGTATTCATTCTTGCAATAATCGTCTTACGGTTCGGCGTATAGTACAACACACAGTCCTTCGGATCGAATCCGGCCGGAACTGTTATCTTCATCTCCAGCGGAAGTTCATCCTCACCATCCGGCTCAGCGGTAATCTCAAATGCAATAAAATCACTCTTACGTATCGCGCGCGGAACCACCTGGGATACGCTGGCTTTTCGTAAGGATACTCCCGTAATCACAGAGGAATCTACTCCGGAAGGTACTGCAATCTTACAGTCTGCGCTCTGGATTCCATTCGATACCGTAAACTCGGAAGCATTCGCATAACTGGTCGGCATCGCTTCGATACCAATCACATAAATATCAGCAGTATGCCCCATATAATGTACCGTCTTAATATGGGAGCCGACAAAATATATTACCGGTGTCGGAAGATCAAAATCCGTCACTTCCTCCACAGTCCCATCTGTAAACGTCGCAGTTACTTTGATATCTGCCTTCCGCACCTCAGTTCCCACTTCTACACCGGAACCAGTATAACGCGCCGTTAATTTTTCCACACCGCGCTCATACCCATTCACTACAAAACTTTCCGTACGATATTTGTAAGAAACAATAATCGTATTGGCACCAATCATGTCCGGAGAGTCTTTTGACAACTGATAATTTGCAATTGTCTCACTGCTTCCATCCGTATATAACGCAGTTACATAAAGATCATCACGGTTGATCGGGCTGCCTAGCATTACATCGCCCCCGTTATATGTAACTAAGATTGAACTAACCGTTCCGCCGACCCGTCCGGTTACGTCAATATAGGTAGACATTCCACCGTAAACAACAAAAATACGATTTGTCCCCACCCTAGAAATCACCGGTGAGTTAACCATAAAATCTCTCACTTCGTCCGACGATCCGTCACTATAATATGCATACACATATACATTCGTCTTACTTATCGCATTTCCTACACTGACATCCTCCCCTACGTAAAAAGCAGTCAGTGAAGACACTCGTTTACCCGTCACAAAAAAGCTGGTACGCCGTCCGTAATATACAACAGAAATCTCATTCTCGCCTTCTTTCATAATCCGCTCCGTCGACAACGTGTATTCTGTTATATCTACCACCGAGCCGTCATCATAAAAGGCTTGTACAAGCAAATCCTCCCGATTAATCTCATCGCCAACCAAACCGGCCTCTCCGGTATATATTGCACTGATGTATGTTGGAAGAACCGTATTGGCGCTTGCATGAACCGCCCGTGTAAAAAACCCTGTAAGGCAAAGCACAGCTATAAAACATACGAACACCAATATTCGATTCAGAAAAATTCTTCTGTTCATCCTTCTGCTCCGCCTTTCTCAAAATTCCCGCACAAAAACCCTAGTGTATAATTCTACATATACACTATACCACACCTGTCGTATATTTTTCAAGTAAAACTGAAAAAGCCGCTGAAAACCGGCTAGTTTACCGTTAACAGCGACTTTTTTCAGTTATCTATATTATTTCTTCGGCTGTCTGATTCTGTTCAACTTCTTATTCAATGTAAGAAGTTCTTCTTTCGTGAATTTCACGTCTGCCATGCCTCCCATAAGAGTAAACAGACGCAATACGGTAAATCCACCCATCATCGCCATCATTTCCGGTCCGACTTCAAATCCGGCTGCCTTTACTTTGCCGCCTTTCTTCTTGCCGCCCATCATCTTGCCCATGAGTTTCATAAACATCAGCTTACCACGCCAGGTTGCAAGTACATCGCTCATCTTGGAATTCAAGGAAAGATATCCCTCTCTCTCATCGATGTCAAACCAGTTCAGAATTGCGCCTTTCTCCTTCAGACGGTATTCTTCATTAAATACTTCGACCTTACGGATTACGCTTTCATCCCTGCACTCACCGGCTACTGCTTCCAACTTTGTCTCACCGGTATTCGGAACTTCAAAGTAGAAGAAATGGTCTTCTGCAGTCTTCTTTCCAAGGCTCACACCGTTCGCAAACAGTTCCACCTCGGGAAGATTGGAGTAAACCGTTACCTTCGTTACATCCTCAACACGGTCTACATAGCGCTTAGAACACAAATGCACGAACGGTTCATCCGACAGCCATGCCTTATATGCATAGAAAGAATCCTTCTTATACTTACGGTCGAAAGTTACCAGGCCCTTATGATTCTGTCCGTTCTCGCCGCCTTCATTTCTTGCATCTGCACCAAAATCAAACATATTCCATACATGGGTCGCCCACATATATTTTCTCGTGAACAGTTGCTTAATCAGTTCCTCATGATAATAGGACTGGTATTCTTCTGTATAGTCACCCTGTACCGGATTGGAGGTATGCCAGTTTAACGCCTCACATCCATACTCGGAACAACCAATCGGAATGTTCGGATGTGTTGCATGGAACTTATCGAACCACGGACCATTCATCGAGGTCTCACCGCCATACCAGCCAAAATAATGATTGTAAGATACCACATCCGGAATCTGCAAATACGGATCGTCTATCTTACACATGGATACTGCCGCAATTGTGGTAAGACGGGTCTTGTCCATCTCATGACACAAATCATTCAGGATTCTGTGATTTTCAAGCAAGTCATCATCTGCACCACCGATGGAAATCTCATTCGACAATCCCCAAACAACAATCGACGGATGGTTATAGTTCTGGGTAATGAGTTCCTTCATCTGGGAAACGGTATTCTCACGGCCGGTCGGCATATGCTTCGAGATATACGGAATCTCAGCCCAAATTACCAAACCTCGTTCATCGCAGAGATCATAGAAATACTGTGCGTGCTGATAATGTGCAAGACGGATGGTCGTACATCCCACTTCACAAATCAGATCAATATCTTCTTCATGATGTTCCGGGAGCAGTGCATTACCGATGCCCCAGCGATCCTGATGTCGGGACACACCACGAAGCGGATATTCCTCACCATTCAGGATAAATCCTCTGTCCGGATCAATCTGGAATGTTCTGCAGCCAAAGCGGGTAGAAATTGCATCCAGTACTCTCTCACCTTCTACCAGCTCTAACTTTGCAGTGTAAAGATACGGATCTTTTCTTCCATGCCACCGGTGTACGTTCGGAATTTCCAGTGTCAGTTTCGTCTCCAACGCTTCTGCTTTCGCAACTTCCGCTCCATCCTTATCCCAGATAGAGAAACGAATCTTCTGACCATTTTCAAATCTTGTTACGAATGCTTCAATCTCAACATTCGCATTCTCACCCTTAATCTCCGGAGTCACCTTAATACCGGGACCTCCGTAATAATCCAGATCAAAGTGAGATTCCTCTACGCAAATAATGTTGACATCCCGGTACAGACCTCCATAGAAAGTGAAATCTGCCATCTGCGGGTATACCTTCTCGTTTGCTGCATTATCTACTGCAATTACCAGACAGTTTTCCTCTGCCAGAGCATCCGTCAACTTCACTCTCCAAGTCGAATAACCACCGTCATGATGTGCAAGTTTCATACCGTTCAGGTATACATCTGCCGAAGAGTTTGCACCTTGGATTTCCAAGTAATACTGCGCTGCACCCGGAAGTTCTTCCTTCTTAAACTCTTTTGCATAGTACGCAGTTCCACGGAAATAATCATTTCCGCCGTCCTGGCCGTCTACGGCATTCCAGCTGTGCGGAAGGTCAACCCATTCCGCAGCTGCCGGCATGCTTTCGAAGCCGCTCAGAGCTTCTTTTGTAAACGCCCATCTTGCATTTATATTAGCTATTGTTCTCATCAATTTTCTCCATGCCTTTCATCAATGCCACATTTGTTTTCAAACCACATAATCAGCCGTTTGCCTGTTCCGCACGACGTGCTTCCAATTCTTCATTCATGGTTGCAAGTGTCTTCTTGTCAAGATTGTATACCAGTGCAAGACCCACAAACTGCATTACTGCAGATGCGAGGAACAGTGCTGCAACTAAAGTACGTAAATTAACCGCTACATCCCAGGACAGAAGGTTAACGTCAATATATGCATTTCCAAGTTCGTCTACTGCATTATTTACATAGCCAAGACCGTTCATAATAACCAATGCCACTGCCGGTCCTACGCCCTGAGCCAGTTTACGGAAGAACGAATGCAGAGAATATACCACGCCTTCTTCACGCTTACCGGTCTTCCATTCATTGTAGTCAATTGCATCACCCATCATCGCCCAGGATACAGTAGAGTAAACACCAAGACCGAGACTATATACGAGCTGACAAAGAATGTAAATCAAAAGATCTAATCCTGTGTTATCCGGTGTAATGATGAAAAGACCGAGGCCGCCGATGATGGAGCAAATTGCACCAACGATGGAAAGCTCCTTCTTGCCGTACTTGGTAACCATCTTACGTGCCAGCGGAGTAAACACTACAATCGGAATCATTGCAAAGAGCTGTACCACACCGGAGATTTCCGTGTTCTTAAAGTAAATCTGGAACACAACGGAAACAGCGGTTGCCGCACCCTGCATACCGATGAACATACCCATTGCTGCAAGAGTAGCACCGATTGCCGGACGGTTCTTTGCAAAGTTTTTCAATGCTTCACCCAGTTTGAACTTCGGCTGTTCTTCATTTACCTTAATTTCAGTATCAACACGGATTTCGGTGTTACGAATCATGAACTGGAAGCAGATAAATCCGAGAACACCCATAACAAGTGCTGCTACAAATACCATGTTTCCGTTCAGGGATTCGTCTTCGTTATAAATAATAAACGGAAGGATTACCATCGGAAGCATGTTACCAACCATGGAGCCGATAGAACGCCATGCGGAAAGAGATGCACGGTCAGCCGGTTCCTTGGAAATCAGGGAAAGAAGGGAACCGTACGGAACGTTTGCAATGGTATAGAACGCATCCCAGATTACATAACCTGCAATAAAGATGATGAACTTAGCCCATACCGGAGCCTGCGGGAACGGCAGAAAACAACATGCACCACCCACAATCAAACCAATGGAGCCAAACCAGATATATGCCAAAAACTTGTTACGTTTGTACTTTCTTCTGTCTGCATCAATCATGGAACCAATCAATGGGTCATTGATCGCATCCCATACCTGCACGATAATCAGAAGCAGAGAATACCAAAGACCCATACCCATAACCTGAGTCCAGAACAGTGCCATGGTACCTTTGAGCGCAAAACTCATGTTACAACCGAGATCACCTGCTGCATATGCTACGCTGTCGCGTATGCCAAATTTGCGATGACCGTTTTCATCATACTGAACTGATTTTTTCATACGTTTTCCCTCTTTTCTTATTATTTGGTAGTGTACTGTTTCCGAATTTGCCGAAGAATATATTATCGAATAAGTACCTAGTACTATAGTACCAGTAACTCCTTATTTGCGTGAGTGTTTTTTTTGTTTTTTTCGGTATTATTTTTGTGTAACACCTTGTGTTTGTCCATAAATTATAGGATAATAGAGTTGCAGAACGTATGATCCCCAAACACTATACCCGAACAGCGAGGCAGTCATGTATTACGAAAAAGAGTTACACTATTTTTTGAAAGTCGTTAACCGGATGCAATTACAGAGTCTGTGGATACAACCGGACATCGTTCCGACTGACCATATGGATTTTGTTCTCCATCGGTTTTACGGGCTGGAATCTTTTATTAATGATGTCTTTTCTTGTCCGAACCGATGGTCAAAAAAAAATACCGTCTACAAGCTTACGGACCGCTTCCTGTGCAACTATATCTATTTTTTGTTGCCGGAAACTTCCAGACCAAACGCCATTCTGATCGGACCATATATATCATTCCAAAAAACCAAAGAAAACATTCTGGAGGAAGCAGAACGTTATAGTATTCCCGCTACTCAGTTTTCCCGTTTAGAAAGCTGCTATTCAGGAATCACCTTCCTTCCGGACGATACTTTGCTTTTTACACTGATCAATGTGCTTGGTGAGTCATTATGGGGAACAAACAACGCATTTGAATTTCTGGATATGAACAATGACTTTTCCGACTCGGTAACACCTGTCATTGTTGATCCTGCCACAGATACATCAAAAGATCTTTTATTTCATATGCGCAATCTGGAAAACCGCTATGCATATGAGAACGAACTGATGAATCTGGTATCACTCGGTCTTTCGCAGCGTGCCGAACTGATGATGCGAAGTTTTTCTGAGCACACGGTAGAACAACGAACTGCCGACCCCGTCCGCAATTTAAAAAACTATGCCATTATCTCAAATACCCTGATGCGTAAAGCCGCCGAACGCGGAGGAGTGCATCCCGTATATCTCGATCGTACTTCGTCAGCCTTTGCGAAACGGGTAGAGACCATAACCGACTTTTCCTCCGGTTCTTCTCTGATGGTTGACATGGTACATTCCTACTGCCGCCTAGTGCGAAAACACGCTTCTAACAATTATTCACCCTTTATCCAAAAAACCGTCACATACATCGATGCCAACCTTTCCGGTGACCTGAGCCTTCGTACACTGGCTTCCCTGCAAAACCTCAACGCCAGCTACCTTTCTTCTCTGTTTCACAAAGAAACCGGAAAAACCGTTACGGATTATGTGAATGCAAGACGCATGGATTCCGCTGCAAAACTGCTTCGAACAACACAATTACAAATACAAACGATTGCCAGTCATTGTGGTATAAATGATTCCAACTATTTTTCAAAAACCTTCAAAAAATACTATGGCGTATCTCCGCTTCAATTCCGGGAACAGAATCATCCGTCACTTCCCGGAAGCAATTCCGGAAACAGCAAAAAAGACAGGTCACAATGACCTGTCTTTTTTTGCTGCAGTCGAAGAGACTTGAACTCTCACCCACCTGCGTGGACATGAACCTGAATCATGCGCGTATGCCAATTCCGCCACGACTGCAAATCGAGCATGTATGATAATAACATCTTAACGCACGATTGTCAATCACAAATTGTTTGAATTTCCTGCAAAATTTACTTCAATACTTGTTTCAAGAATGATTCCCCTGCAATTTCCTGCTTACAACCGAAATACTCCAGTATGGTTGCACCGATGTCTGCAAACGAACTCCTTGTACCCAGATTTACTCCTTTTCGCACGCCGGGACCACAGATCAGCAATGGTATATATTCTCTGGAATGA
Source organism: Lachnospiraceae bacterium (assembly GCA_045593785.1). Classification (GTDB taxonomy): domain Bacteria; phylum Bacillota; class Clostridia; order Lachnospirales; family Lachnospiraceae; genus SZUA-448. Next base: position 39,237 of record JAZNXH010000002.1, on the reverse strand, counting down.
TCAGTGGATTCCGTAGCCGGATCACAGCCGTGATCTGCAGTAATCATCAGAATATCCTCTTCCTTCAACCCTGCAAGCAGTTCCGGAATCTTCTCATCAAACGCAGTCAATGCCTTTGCATATCCGTCTACATCGTTGCGATGCCCATATACCATATCGAAATCTACCAGATTGGTAAAACACAGTCCTTCAAAAGTTTCCTGCATATGTTCCAACGTCCGGATAATTCCATCTCCATTATTCTTGGTTCGCACCGTTGCAGTAAGACCCTTTCCGGCAAAAATATCATATATCTTTCCGACACCGAGCACAGTGCAGCCTTTTTCCGTCAAGCACTCTAACATCGTCTTCTTCGGCGGTTCAATCGAGTAATCGTGCCGGTTTGCAGTACGTTGGAATTCCGGCCAATTCCCCACAAACGGTCGTGCAATAATACGTCCTACGCCATACTTTCCCTGGCATAATTTTCTCGCGATTTCACAGTAACGGTACAACTCAGGAACCGGAATTTTTTCTTCATGTGCCGCAATCTGTAACACACTGTCCGCAGAAGTGTACACAATTAAAGCGCCCGTCTCAAGATGTTCTCTTCCATAATCATAAATTACTTTTGTTCCCGAGTACGGAAGATTACAAATGATCTTTCTTCCGGTTTCGCGCTCCAGTTCTGCAATCAATTCTGCAGGAAAGCCTTCCGGGAAGGTTGGCAACGGTTGTTCGGATACCACTCCGGCAATTTCCCAATGTCCTACAGTAGTATCTTTTCCGCCGGACGCTTCCGCAAGACGCATAACCGCTGCTTCAAATGCTTCCGGATCAGGGCATCCTTTTTGTTCCCGCTCACAAACTGCAGCAAATGCCTCCTGTCCATCAATCCGTGTCAATCCAAGCCGGCACAAATTCGGTAGTTTCAGATACTCACTCTGTGCAGCCGCCAGCAATGTATTGCTCCCGCTATCGCCATATGCAGCTGCATCCGGAAGTTCTCCGATCCCGACACTGTCCAGTACAATCAAAAACACTCGTTTCATCATTTCCTCCCCGTCAATCCATATAGGTAAAGAATATATTACCGTTTGCCTCAAACATTTCTTCCGCCTGCTCTTTTTCTGTTCTTTGTACCGTTCCCCGCATCGGATCCAGCATTTCCACTGTGGTTTGATCATAACCGGTAATCAGCACTACCTGCTTTCCCTCCAGCAATGCAATCACAGGGTATTTTTTATACACGTAATACAAAACTTCATCCAGGCTCGCACCTTTCAGTTCCAGTGCCGTCACCTTAAGATACTGTTCCAACCATTCAGCGATGCTCTGCGATTCAAAACGGATTCCCGAAGTGTCGATATCAAAACCTTCATACGTAAAGATGATCTGCAGTGCTGCCTGCAATTCATTTTGTCCGAACGTCACTACCGGTTTTATTCCGCTAATGGTTGTGCGGTTTGCCTTAACGCCTCGCTCCCATATAACTTTTCCGCTACTGTTAATCACCGCTCCGACATTTTCATCTTCGTTTGCACGGCGAATTGCATCGACAGCATCCGGGGAACAAATGACAACCCTGCCGAAAGAATACGTCATGTATTGCTCCGGCACCCTCTCTGAAGGATTAATTCTTACAGTAGGATCTGTGGACAGTACCGTCAACGGGACCGTTACCACTTCCGGGACTTCATCAATTTGAACATCTCCGGGGAACGTAATATAATACTCTGTCTTTGCCAGATCTGTCACTCTTCCCGTCACATAAACGGAAGCTGTTTCTTCCGTTATTCGGTTCTGAATCGCATCCGGCGTTGCAGCCAGATATTGCAGTCCCTCTGTATCTGCCTTCTTCACTCTGGTAAGATGAATCACGTTATTCTCAAATTCAGCCTCTGTCACAAAATATCCGGCTTGTGCATATTCCTTAAACACTGTCCCTTCCAGGCTGGCAATCACCACCCGATACATCGGCACTGTCTTTGTTCCGTCAAAGTTCAGCGCAATGTCTGAGATTTTCGCATACCCATATACCAGATTATTATCTATTTTTCCAAGCAGACTGATTTCCTCATTTTCTGCTGCAATAATTTGCCTTGACTCTCCTGTTTCAAGATTTAAGACTGTAATTCCTTCGCCTTCCTCTCCGCTTTGCCATGCAACATGTTGTAAGTCTTCCAAGAACACAACCTTTTTCGGAGGAACATTTTCCACAATCTGCTGCAATGATTTTGTGGTAAGATTATAGGAATAGATAGAATTGTAAATGATAAAATACAAAACATCATATGAATTCATATAGATGAATTCATTGATTTCGTTTTTCAGAAGTTGATACGTCGTGTTCACCGGGATATACATCTGCTCCTCCACACGGTTATCCTCGTGGAAATAACGGTATAACACAATTCCGACTCTGCCTTCATATTCTCCCCTGTTCATATAACCGTATACAAGGAAGTCCATATCTCCGTTCTGTTTCAATGACAACAATTTTATATCGTGAGCGTCATACAAATCCATCAATCCGGATTCGTCTTCACTTCGGAAAGAAAATACTCTTGTCATCGCATTGTCTTCTCTGTTGTAGCACCACAGTTCACGATTTCTCACAAACGCAGTATATTCCGTATTCTTGGTTGACAGAATCTCCGGCTCTATATCCGCTGTAATACCAAGCTTCAGATCATCCTTGGACAGACTGGTATGCATAACATCATAGACCGCTTCAACTTCACGCTCGTAGTTATACAGATAGGTCCGGATGTCCGTATACAGGAAACGGAACGCTTCCCGTACCAGATACTCTTCCTGCCCGGAACCTACATCCATCTGTACAATATAAGAAAGAACCACAGATGCTGTACCTTCATAAAAATCCGTAATGGTCGGCGGCAGTTCTGCAATCAGTTTCGGCTGCAAATCCCCCCAACTCACCATTTTCCAGGAAGAATGGATATCCGTACGCGCAAACGATGAAGTGTCGGAATTGCTCTTTGTTTCCAGGTTCTTCTCTACGGATTCCTGATTAATCTTATTCAATGCTGACTCTCTGAACCAGCGGACATACTCTAATTTCGGCAACAGATTTCCATTCGCATACTGCTTCACACGGGTATAATAATAGATCCGCTTACTGCTGCTGGTAACCAGGGTAATCTTGACACTGTATTCCGTTCCTTCGTTCAATTCGGCATTTAACTTTATCTTTGCTGTCTTTACCGCTTTTTCGGCTGTCGCAGCAACACTTTCTTTTTCCGACGTAAGCGCACTGATTGTTCCGGAATCCAGCACTGCACCACTCTTAACATCAAACAATTCATATTTCAGCCGACGAACTGTCATCGCATTCTCTTCGATCCGAATGGTAAACGACTTATCTTTTCCGATTGGCGTAATGGTTTCCCTGTTCAGCGTCCAATCCAAGTTCGATGTGTAGCCGTACAAGCGGTTAATCTCTTCTCCCTCTACCACCAAACTGATATTCGGTAGTGATGCTTCAGCCATTTCCGTCGTATCTTTCGATAACTCAAAACTCCTCACCACCAGATAATTTCCACTAAAATAATACAGTGCCCCGAAAAATATCACTGCTAATATAATAATCCGATATCTAAGCTTAAACTTTCTTTTCATATTCCTTCCTCAACCAGCAACTCCATCAGTTTCGGCCGAACACCCAGCTGCTTTGTTAATTCTTCACATCTTTCACGCGCCCGACGACATTCTTCCGGATCCGGGTGTGCTTTTTTTACTGCGCGGATCAGGAGATTTTTCGGCGTGTGTTCCATATCAATAAACTCCAGAATCTGTACTTTATATCCGCAAGCAGTCAGGAGTTCCGCACGCAAAGCATCCGTAATCAACGCTGCCATACGCTCTTTTATCAAACCGTAGCGAAACAACGGCTCCATGGTCTTAGGCGACAATTGTTCATTCAACTCATGCTGACAGCAGGGAACACTCAAAATCACCTTTGCTCCCCATTGCACTGCCCGCTGCAACGCATAATCGGTTGCAGTATCACAGGCGTGAAGCGTTACCATCATATCAATCTTGTCTTCGGTTTTGTATTCTGCAACATCCCCCATCAGGAAATGAAGGTTCTCATAACCATACTCCAATGCAAGCCTGCTGCAATTTTTAATCACATCCGCTTTCAAATCCAGACCGGTAATATTGACCTGACGCTTTTTGCATTCCGTCAGATAGTAGTAAATTGCAAATGTCAGATAAGATTTACCGCAACCAAAATCTAATATATTCAGCGGCCCGGTATCCCGGGATAATTCCGGCATCACATCCTCCACAAACTCCAAAAAGCGGTTGATCTGACGATATTTATCGTATTTCCCTTTTACAACCTTCCCTTCTGCAGAAAACACACCGAGATCTTTCAAGAACGGAATGTTATTACCCTCCGGCAACAGACTCTTCTTTTCCCTGTTATGCAGCAGAGGCTGCCAGCGGATTTCATTCTCCTGTACTGCCTTTTTCTTTTCTTTTATCGTAACGGTTCCTTTCTTGCCGATCAACACTGTCACTTCCGCTCTGCGATGATTGATCTGCGCCTGAAAAAACTTATCATTGAACCATTCCTCTGTCTTTGTACCCAGTTCTTCTACCGTAAGATTCTGATGAAACACCTGCGCACCGCGGAATTCTTCCATCTGAAAACGCAGTTCACCCTTCATCTTTACCGGTCGTATTTTTACCTTCTGCAAAGAAGCGTCTTTGCTCTTACTCATTATAATTTGTTCCAATTGTTCATCTGCATAACGCAAAAACACTTCTTTGATTCGTTCATCCATTTTTCGTTTCTCCACACATCTGATGTCACTTTATTTTACCTTTGTATGTCACAAACTGCAAGCGCTATTCTGATACTTTTCCTATTTTTGCCGTTTTTCTTCCTCTCGAACCAAACGAAATTTTTGGCATATGATATAGTAATCAAATTTCACGCAGGTGTTCTCTTGAATCTTTGTAAAAACCACTGTCCCAATACCTTAAGCAAAATTCCGGAACAAATGAGACGCAGCCTCTATCAGAACACGGAGCGGATTGCCCCGGGAAATCCTGTCACGGCAACCAATTCTACATCCGAATCCTATGAACAGTCTTTCCCGGGTTATGAAGATGATTTCCTGTATTTTACCGGCAATTACCCGACTGCAGTACGCGGTTATGTCCTTCCTGTCCGCAACGCATTTGATAAACTGGAATACGAAGGAAGTTTTCTGTTCGACCGCTATCCGGACCGTGAGCAACTCCATCGTATGGCAGACCAGTTCCTTCCGGAAGGAGATACCAATCGAGATCTCCTTCTGATGTTGATGCTGCACGAACTTATGCGGCGCAGGGAACGTTATCGACACAAGATACGTCCCTAAGCAGCGTCGTACACAAAAAGCCGTGTGTCACCCGGTGTGACATCACGGCTTTGCATCATGCTTGGCTTTTTTCAAGAAGTCCATCGATCATTTCACAGATCACTTTGGTTGCATCACTGCCGGCATTCCGATTCATCGCCTCCAAATACCGGTCACGGTTCTCAAACACTTCGTTAATAGCGGTCAACAGTGTCTCATTCGTCAATTCCTCTTCCTTCAACAGATAACTGAAGCCCTGTTGCTCGAACGACTCTGCATTCAGAATCTGATCCCCTCTGCTTGCTGCAGCAGTAAGCGGAACCAGAATATTCGGTTTCTTCAATGTCAGCAATTCACAAATTGCATTTGCACCGGCTCTGGAAACCACCAGAGAACTTGCCGCAAAAAGATCTCTCAACTCTTTGCTGATATACTCAAACTGCACATAACCTTCCGTCCCGTTATACGCAGGATTTGCTTTTCCTTTTCCGCAAAGATGTATAATCTGGTATTTCTTCAGAAGCGTAGGAAGCAGATTCCAAACTGCTTCATTCAATGCAGCAGCACCGGTGCTGCCACCAACCACAAGAATTACCGGCTTCTCTGTACAAAAGCCACAGAACTGCAAACCTCTCAACCGATCGCCTCGGAACAATTCTTTTCGAATCGGGGTTCCCGTCAGAACCGCCTTCTCTTCCGGAAGATATTTTAATGTTTCCGGAAAATTCACACAGATTTTATCCGCAGAAGACATACAAAGCTTATTTGCCAATCCGGGCGTCATGTCAGATTCATGAATAATAACCGGTACACCCGCTTTCTTTGCTGCCAGGACTACCGGAACCGCAACAAAACCGCCTTTCGAAAAAACAAGATCCGGCTTTTGTGATTTCATCAACTTTCTTGCCTCAGAGAATCCTTTTAATACACGGAACGGATCGGTAAAATTCTTCCAGTCAAAATATCTGCGCAATTTACCGGAAGAAATTCCGTGATAAGCAATGCCTGCCTTCTCCACCAGTTCTTTTTCGATTCCCTGATAAGAACCGATATATTCCATCTCGTAACGGTCTGCCAGCGCCTCCATCAGTGCAAGATTCGGCGTGACATGTCCGGCAGTTCCTCCGCCGGTAAAAATAATCTTTTTCATTCCAATCCCCATTCTGAGCTTTTTTCCACATTCTGTCTTAGATGTTCTTCAGTGCCTGTGCCAACTGATCCGGACAAGAAGTCGCACGGAATCCGCAACGGATTCCTTCCAACCGGCAAATGACTTCTTCTACATACATACCTTCAACCAGACTCTCAATTCCTTTATGGTTTCCATCACAACCGCCATTATACTTTACGGAATGAACAATCTTTCTTCCGTCTCTTTCACCGATTTCAAACTTGATTGATTTTGCACAAACACCTTTTGCTGTATATTCCATAACAACCTCCTTGTATTGAATCAGCCCTATTCTATAACACAAAAAACAAATATGCAAACAAATTTCTTACGAACTTTTCCTTTACAACGCGTTATCACGGTGATACAATGCACTCATTGTTATTTTTTCAAAAGGGGATTATCATGGGTAAAAAACTTCACACAAAGAAAACCTCCGGTTTTAAGCGTGCTCTGAATCACATCTTCATTGACGGATTAAGCGGTATGGCTCTCGGTCTTTTTGCCACCTTAATCATCGGTACCATTCTGCAACGCATCGGCATCCTGATATCCGATGCAGGAGAGCTTGCATGGATTGACCGCATCGGCGACCTGTTGTTTGCTGTCGGAAAAGTAGCAGCATCTCTGACCGGTGCCGGCATCGGTTGTGGCGTTGCCTACAAATACAAAGCAAGTCCACTGGTGTTGCTCTCTGCTGCCACTGCCGGTATGGTTGGCGGCTTTGCCGGCGCACTACTCACCGACACAGTCATTGACGGTGCTGTTTTATCTTATGCAGGGCCGGGAGAACCGCTGGGAGCATTTATTGCTGCGCTTGTTGCCATTGAGCTCGGAGCACTGGTATCCGGCAAAACCAAGCTGGATATTCTGATTACTCCATTTGTTGCAATTGTATCCGGTTCCGCTGTTGGTCTTTTGATCGGCCCGCCGATTTCTTCCTTTGTCACATGGCTCGGTTCCCTTGTCAACTGGGGAGTAGAACAGGCTCCGTTTATTGCAGGCATCATTGTCGCTGCACTCATGGGCATCTTCCTCACATTACCGATTAGTTCTGCTGCCATCGGTATTGCACTTGGCTTAAGTGATTTGGCAGCCGGCGCTGCGGTAGCAGGTTGCTGTGCCCATATGGTTGGCTTTGCGGTTGCAAGCTTCCGCGACAACGGTTTTGGCGGATTACTCGCGCAAGGTGTCGGTACCAGTATGTTACAGATGCCAAACATTGTGAAAAAACCGATTATCGCATTACCCGCAATCGTTGCAAGTATTATTATCGGTCCGATTTCCACCTGTGTCTTCCATATGACCAACAATCCCACCGGTTCCGGTATGGGATCTGCTGGTCTGGTCGGACAGATTATGGGCTTTGAGACCATGGCTCCGGAATTTGGTACCTGGCCAACTCTCGGCATGATTCTTCTGGTTCATTTTATTCTTCCTGCCGTGATTTCGTTCCTTGTTTCTGAACTGATGCGCAAAAAACAATGGATTCTTACCGGAGACATGAAACTTGACGTATAATGCAAAAACGCTACCGCAACATGCGGTAGCGTTTGTTATTATCCTAAGTATTGTTCCATCATACTAAACATTTTGTCCGGCAAAAACGGTTTATGAATCACTCCGACTGCACCCTGTTCCAAACAGGCATTCAGCATCTCTTCATCTCCGAGTCCGGTCAGCATAATCACCGGAATCTCTTTGCACTCCGGTTTTTCTTTGATCCGCTTTAAGGTCTCAAGGCCGTCCATTCCCGGCATCATAATGTCCAACAGAATCAGATCTGCTGTCTTCCGTTCCAGAAACTGCAATGCCCTTTCCCCATTGTTCACCGGTGTCACCTGATACTGACGTTGCAATATTCCTCGTACCATCTGAAGATTTGCACTATTATCGTCTACTACAAGTATCTGCTTCATAAGTCCCCCCGTTCTTTTGCTTTGTTCACCCTTCTCATCTTGTTATCTTACTATAACGAAAGTAGCATACCATACATTGTAACTTTTTCCAAGTAGCAATCTTCCGCTTCTAAAAATTCTTCCCTTGCAAGAAAGATTGCCGTCTGTTAAGATAGCTCTCATGAAAACACTAATTCTTATTTTAGTTATCTTAATCACATTATTATTTTTAACTTGGTTCCTCTTGGCACCAAGCCGTACCACCACGGAACTTCGCAAACGGTTTCGCGGTTGCAAATTTGCTCACCGCGGACTTCACAGCAAGGATAAAACGGTTCCGGAAAACTCCCTTTTTGCTTTCCGCCTTGCGGTAGAAGCAGGGTACGGTATTGAACTGGATATCCGTTTTACAAAAGACCGCCAGATTGTTGTATTCCACGATGATACCTTACTTCGCATGTGCGGCGTTAATCGTCCGGTAGATAGTTTTACCTACGATGAATTGAAAGAACTTCGTCTATTGGACACAGAGGAGCGGATTCCTTTGTTCTCAGAAGTGCTTTCCGTTGTAGACGGTCGCATTCCCCTGCTTGTAGAACTCAAGTCCGGTCCCAACAATACTTTACTTTGCGAAGCTGCCTATGCCATGTTGCAAAATTATCATGGAACTTACTGTATCGAAAGCTTTCATCCGATGATTGTCCGTTGGTTTAAAAAACATGCTCCGCAGGTGTTACGCGGTCAACTATCTGCCCCGCAACAATCCTTTGCCGGTACGCTTTCCCCCTTTACAGCATTCTTGTTAAGCTACTTATTTACAAATTTTCTTGCAAGACCCAATTTTATTGCTTATCACAAGGGCAAAGCACCTTTTTCCGTATGGCTGTGCCAAAAACTCGGTGCACTGCGCGCGGTATGGACCTTACGCGATACCGATTTCACCGACAGTTCCCGGTTACCGGATTCTGCCGAACTGTTTGGTAGGAATGATATGATCATCTTTGAATTTTTCCATCCATGAAAAAACAGACACGGATTACTCTCCGTGTCTGTTGCTATTTATATCACGATGTTCTGTTAATACCCTGTAATTGAGCTTCGTCAGATGCTCTTTCAGAATCTCAGCGAACAACACGGAGCGATGCTTCCCTCCGGTACATCCAAAAGCAATCTCCAACTGAGATTTTCCTTCTTTTTGGTATAGCGGCAATAAGAAATCAATCAGCTCCAGCAGTTTTCTGCGAAAACGTGTACTCTCCGGAAAACTCAGTACATAGTCCCGGATACAGTTCTCTGTTCCGTTATGTTCTTTCAATTCCGGTAAATAATACGGATTCGGAAGGAAACGAACATCAAACACCAGATCCGCCTCCGCCGGAAGTCCATGTTTATAGCCAAACGAAATCAGCTGTATCAGCATGCTGTTCGATTCTTTTTCATTTTCTAAAATAGATACAATTCTCTGTTTTAACTGTGCCGGAAGCAAGGATGTTGTATCGATTACATAATCCGAAATATCCTTTGTCTTCTGCATCAACATGCGTTCTTTCCGGATAGCTTCTTCCAACGTCAGATCATCACCCTCAATTAAGGGATGTACTCTTCGTGTTTCTTTGTAGCGTTTTCTGAGTACCGCATCCTCTGCATCCAGGAACATAATCTGATACGGATAATCTTTCTTCTTTAATTCCTCCATCGCATCAAAAAAATCAGAAAACATTTCTTTTCCGCGCACATCCACAACCGTTGCGATTTTTCTGGTTCCTTCCTGATCTGCCATCCCGTAAAGGTCAGCAAAATTCACCAGAAAACGCGGCGGCAGATTATCCACACAATAATACCCCATGTCTTCCAAAGTATTAATCGCCTTCGATTTTCCTGCACCGGACATACCGGTAACCACAACCAACGACATATCACACCTCTTTTATCTATTCTTTTGTTTCCCGGTCTATCATTTCTGTCTGCACAACTTCCGAACTGATTACGGGAGATGCCACACACAGTATCGTCTCATCCTTTATTTCATCGTAATACATTGCCAGTTGTACATTAATCCGTTCGCCGGCGGAAACAATGTACTCATCCATGCCATTGGTATATGCATAAATCGTATACAATGACTCTTCCCTGTTTTCGCAAACAATCTCACACCCCAGCTTTTTCAAAATCCGGTCTGCTAGTCGGTTCTTTGCGGCAAGTGTCATGCCTTGTCGAAATCGTCCCACAAGCTGCATGGAACAATGTTTCTCTGACAATTCTAACTCCTCTGCGATTTCATCCAACCGTTTTTTATAATATACAATCCCATCTCCGTCATCTTCATACAACGATAACGAAACAATCAGGTAATATACCGGATTCTGATTCATCTCAGGTCTTTCAATTATCTTAATGCCCGTGTCTGCATACTTCGCTTTTTTTCGATAGAAAAAACCATTCAAATCACCGTCCGTGACTACTTCCGGTTCTGATATCAAGGTCAGCCCCAATTTCCCCGCCACATAACGAATCAGATTTTTCTGATCCGCCTCTGTCAGATACGGTTCTTCCAATCGTGCAGCAAATGCCACCATGCCTGTGGTATTTCCCGGCTTTGCAATCACCATTGCTTCTTTTAAGTTATGCTTACGATAAACCACTTTCTCCGTAATCACCCTAGTTCCGCTTACAATCCACAAACCAATCAATACAATCAGCCCGATTCTGAGCCACCGGTTACTACGAAGTGTTTCTTGCAAAATCCCTTTAAATCCCGGAGTCCATTCGTCTGTTTCCCGCATGAAATCCCTCCTTTCACAGCAAGGAGTATTCCACCGGCTCAAAAACTTAATCAATCCGTCAAAAGAATTATCACAAATCCATATGGTTTTACGAATTCGGTATTTCCTATTTTATTGCAATATGCTACAATACTTCTAATAAGCATTGGAGGTATCTGCATGGACGAACACACTGAATTAAAGCTGTATCGCAGACGTCATATTCCGGATGAACTGATTCACTTGAAAGACGATCGCATCCTGCAGTATGTTCCCGGGCAGTTGCTGATTACCGAGTGGAAAACACTAAAACCCCGGAAGGATTTTGTCCGCGGCGTTTCCGCTTTCTTCCTTGACCGGGGCATTAAAGTCAGCAAACTCTTCAATGCCGACCAGCAGGCCACCCACTGGTACTGTGACATCGGAATGTTCCACTTGTGTACCGCTGACAACAGTCTTACGTTTGAAGATCTTTTATTTGATGTGGTTGTCCAACCGGATGGCAGCTATCGCGTTCTGGATATCGGCGAAGCTGCAGATGCATATCAAAGCGGTCTTATCACGAAAGAACAACTGCTTTATGCCATGCAGGTACTGGATCAATTACTCGAGACCCTGCATGACGGCAGCTTTTCCAGCTTCCAACAACTTATTGATCAAGCATGTTCACGCGTCTGATATGACGTTCTGCATTCGAGAATGGCGTCGTCAGGAACGTTTCAACAATTTTTAATGCAAGTCCCTTGCCAACCACACGGCCACCAAGCGCCAATACATTTGCGTCATTATGCTGTCTGGTTGCTTCTGCAGTAAAACAGTCTGTACATACGGCAGCGCGGATGCCCGGCACTTTATTCGCTGCAATGGAGATGCCGATACCGGTTCCACATACCAGAATACCCTTATCACATTCGCCGGAAGCAATCGCATTTGCTACCAATTTTCCATATACCGGATAATCACACGCTTCTGTGCTGTAAGTTCCAAAATCCTTGAATTCATAACCATTTCCCGTCAGGTAAGTCTTTACCTCCTGCATCAGTTCAAATCCTGCCTGATCACAACCAAGTGCTATCATATTGTTTCCTTTCTGAGCATATGCTCTTCCGGTCACGGACCGGTTTTATTTTATTGTTATGGTATGATAACCAGCCGCCTTACGCAAACGGTTCATAATTGCGCTCGAAAGCGGATTATCATCAAAACTCTCTGAATAAATATAGTCTGCACCGATTTCATCAAAATCCCGCAAAGTTTTATACAAATGTGCAGCAATACTGTCTTCATCTTTGCGCGACCCGATGGAACGCACATGACCTCCAACGTAAAGTTGCTCGGTCTCATCGGTTGCCAGCACACCAACTACGGCACCCTGTGCAAGACGTTTTTCTATCTCTGCATTAATCGCAGTTACCACTGCTTCCTGGGGTCCTTCATAAATCACCATCTCACCCTTCGGTGCATAGTGACGATACTTCATGCCCGGCGCTTTTGCAACGATGTTCTCCTGCATCTGCTTCGCAATCACTGCCTTATCATATACTACCGTTCCCAGAACCGTTTCCAGTTGTTCCTTGGTAATATATCCGGGTCTTAGAATCATCGGAGTATCTCCGGTCAGATCCACAATCGTAGACTCTAACCCAATCGAAACAGGACCGCCGTCAATAATCATATCAATCCGCCCGTTCAGATCTTCATACACATGTTGTGCTGTCGTCGTACTCGGACGACCCGAGGCATTTGCCGACGGTGCAGCCACATACACGCCGGACTGTCGGATCAATTCCCTTGCAATCGGGTCTGCCGGAAGCCGAATCGCAACAGTCTGCAGACCACCGGTTGTACCGGAAGGAACCCGATTACTCTTTCTTAATATCATCGTAAGCGGTCCCGGCCAAAATTTTTCTCCCAGTTTCACAGCTTCTTCGGGCACTTCCTCGGCCAAATCATACAGCGCTCTCATTTCCGCGATATGCACAATCAACGGATTATCCGAAGGACGTCCTTTTGCCGCATAAATACGTCTTGCTGCGGTCTCATCTAAGGCATTTGCACCAAGTCCATATACAGTCTCTGTCGGAAATGCAACCAAACGCCCTGTGCGTAACAAAGCCGCTGCTTCTGCCATCTCCTCCGGTCCAAAACAATCCCGACTAATCTTTATTACTTTTGTAATTAACGGATCCCCATCTGCCATCTTTGGAATCCCATCATTAATATTCATATGCACTCTGTCCTGTACAATCTTTTGACAGTATAACACCTCTGTCAAAGCATACTCATTTTACTTATTTCATATCAAAAAAGCAAGCTTATCTTCCAAAGCCAATATACGGGAGTAAACTCTCTTGCCAGCGCTAATGCAGGATCCAGCACCGTAATATCAATATAAATCGGGCAAATCACTACCGAAGCAATCAATACCACAAAGACAAGCAGATACAACACTCTTGTATCCGGACAAACAAGTGCCGCTGCTACCGCTGTCAAAGCAATTAACAGGCAATATATACACGCGGGAAGGATCAACGCCGTTTCTGTTACCCCGACGGTAATCGGCTCAGCCAGAACCAGTCCGAGTATCATTGCCCCGCAAATCATCGGCAAACGGATTGCCAGGTCCGGAAGCAGCACATGTATTGCACTTTTCCACTTGCCAAGTTTCGGAAACAGCTTACGCATGTCTTTATGTACGGCAGTAATCACGGTCATTGTAACCAGAATATACAATAGTACCGCAAGCGTTCCTGTCATCAGGTCTTTGCCCTTTTGATTCTCCGGAACCGGAAGTCCGCTTTCCGTCAGAAGCTCAAACGAGAACAAATATCCTTGCTCAATTCTTCTCCAATATGCATCCAGCACCTCTTCTTCCGGTATACCGAGTTGTTCCAGTTCTCCAGCTGTAATATACGGAGCAATCTCCTCAAACAAACAAGCACTTACTTGTCCGAGATATAATTCCTCAGCTAATGACTGCGGCGAACAGATTACCTTGACATCCTGTTCCAGTGCTGCTTTCGCGGCCTTCTTACCAAGCTCTTCTGAAAAAATAATCCCACAATCCAGCTGCCCTTCTTTCACTGCACGGGTCAGCGCCTCTTCTTCCGTATATAATTCAAAGCCACTCTGTAAAAGCCGCTCTGTAATCCGTTCTGACATATCGCTTGTATCAAGATTTAAGATGCCTGCCGGTAACTGTTCCGGCACCTTTCCAAGCGTTGCTGCCAAGGGCAACATCCCAAGAATCAGAATCAGTCCGATATAGAAGGTGACATCTGTAATACATCGTTTTATCGCGAGCAAAAACGACTTCATGTTCCCCCTCCCATCCGGATTCGTTTGATTCCAATCCAAATCATTCCGTTTGCCAACGCCAGATAAATCAACGCCGCTACAAATACCCAAGCATCTGTCTCTCCTCCAAAACAAGGAGACAGCAACCCTCTTACTACACCAACCGGCGTCAAATCGCCCAAAAGTGTCAGTCCTTTCGGGAGCAATGGTCGTGGAATCACACCACCGCACAACAACAATCCAAGGAACGATAAAAAAGCACTGACAACCACTTCATTTTTCAAGTTTACTGCAAACGCAAACGATACGCTAGCGGTTATCAGCAATGCAAGGATTACTGACAACACCGCTGTAATCCGAATCCCGTTTCCCGTATCCGGCAACAGAATCCTTATTCCGGACAAAAGCACCGCCTGAAACAGAACAGGAAACAGAACCTTTCCAAATGCCATCTGCCATTCCTTTACACCATATACCAATAATCTGGTTACCATCGCCTGTGTCATATCGGTCCGGTACAATTTCCAGAAAAACAATCCGGTTAACGAAAGAACAAACGCAATCCACGCAGTCAAATAATAGTTCTCCGCCGACAACGTTGTCCCATCATAGTCCGTCATTAAAATCTCATAGTAATTTTCATTCGAATCCAACGCTTCTTTTAATAATTTTGTATTTACCGCAAGCAGGAATTGCTCATGTTCCTGTCTGCTTCTTCCATAATCTCGAATCAGATCTTCTCCTGCGAACACCCCGTATTGCCCCGCCGCAAGCATTTTTTCACCAAACTGTGCTGCAGCTTCTACAATATACGAATACGACCCTAATGTTCCGGACAACAGAATTGTCCCGTTACTTGTCCGTCCATAGGAAACATCTTCCACAAAATTCTCCGGCAAACAAATGACTGCTGAACAACTTCCCTCTGCAAAACGCCGTAATGCTTCTTTTTCTTTTGCTTTCTCTACCCGGAACAGAGGAGCAACAAAATCACTACCCTCGACAAATCCGATAATCATACGGCTAAGCAGTGAATTTTCCTCGTCTACCACAGCCACTGTCGGCCGTTTAAACGCATCGGAACCGCCACTGCCTACTGCAGCGGCGGTTCCAACCCCGATTGCCCCCAAGGTCAACGCAAACAGCATCGCTACCGCAAGGCAGCGACAGAACAGCTGCATATCCCTTTTGAGCATACAAATCAACATTCTGTCTCGTTCCTTTCTGCTTATCGGAACATCTTTGTAAGATCTTTCACTTCGTCCATGATGTCTTCTCCAAGTTCTAACAACTCTTCTTCATCCATTGTCAGAACTTCAACATACTTCGGCTTAGAAGGCTGCTTGTCGGAGAGATCAACGCAAATAGAAATACCCGGTTTGATTTCTTCTCCGTCATATCCCACCTTCTTGATCTCAAGATTATAACAATCTTTTTCTGCTAAAAGGCTGCCGGACACAGTGTATTCTTCCATATATTCTTCGTCATCCCACCAGTCGTAACTAAGTTGTTCCATCTTGCACTTATAGTCTCCGGCTTTCTTATCCCATGTAATGGATGCGCTGGTAACAACCTTGCCATCTTCTCTTACCTTAAGGCTTGCATTATATTCTTTGGAATCGTTTGCATCTACCGCATAAACCAAGGTAGTCTTGTCGCCATACTCCTCAATTGTAACACGGAACTCCTTCATGTCAGCCAAGGTAGGACCAGCCATTACAGACACTGCCACTTCCTCAGAATCTTCTTCCATGGCAAAATCCATACCAATCAGACAACCGGAATTCAGATATGCAACCACATTGAACTCAATGTCTTCCATCTCGTCAGAAATATCATCAATGTTATCTAAAATCTCATCGAGTGCTTCATATACTTCATCGATAATATCTTCTGCATCAATTTCTTCACCGGTTGCAGCAAGATATGTCGTCATAAGATCCGTATAATCCTCAAGCAAAGCTTCCATATCCTTAGATTCATACAGGAACTCTGCAACTTCATAAATCACTTCTGCAAGCTGATCACCGTCAAGCTTTACATCAACTGTTTTAGCCTTTACTTTCTCGCCATTGAAATTAACTTCTTTTTTACCCTTTTCAATTTCGGCATATTCCGTAACACTCTTGCTAAACTGCTTGATTACTTTCTCCAGAAGCTTGGTAGCATCTTCTTCCAATGCCTTTACCGTCTTCTCGTCGATTTGAGCCTCACTGCTCATCTGCATCATCTCTTCGAGATCTTCCGGATCAATACCGATTATATCAAGGATAGCGGAATCGGTCAGGTTCTCTTCCAGCTTCTTCAAACTGATACCATAGTTCTCATCCAAGAGGTTCTCCGATGCTACAACGATATCCTTCTCATCAACCCAAACAGTCGCATCTGCAAGATCAGATCCATCCATCGCTGCATTTGCAT
Organism: Lachnospiraceae bacterium; assembly: GCA_045593785.1. Lineage (GTDB taxonomy): Bacteria > Bacillota > Clostridia > Lachnospirales > Lachnospiraceae > SZUA-448. Next base: position 22,331 of record JAZNXH010000002.1, on the reverse strand, counting down.
AGAATGCAAGCTTGCTCTCTTTTAAGTCAAGATAGAGCTTGGCAACTACATCCATATCCAAAAGGCCTTCGGAAACACCTTCGGTGTTCAGGGATACTTCGATACTACCGCCGTTCAGAATCTCGTCCAATACACTGACAAGTTCCACATCTCCAACAGACTCTGCCGTCTTCTGTGCGCCCTTAAACACATTGCCTACCGGAGAACCGCCGGCTGCTGCCGCAGCTGCAACACCTCCGATTACCACAACGCCAACCGCTGCCGCAATTGCGATTGCTGCTTTCTTTCCAACCTTCTGAATAAAGCTCTGAACCAGGTTCTTTACTCCGGCAAATCCCTGCTTCGGAGCAGCTTCTGTAGCTACCGGAGCTTCCTCAGCAACTGTTTCTGCAGGTGCAGTTTCCGGTTCTGTTGCCGGCTGTTCTGCCTCAGCTTCTACCGGCTGCTGTACAGCTTCTTCTGCCGGCTGAGCGTTCTCGAGTTCTTCTACTCGTTCCTCTCTTATGTTTTCGTCCATGATGTTCCTCCTCACCATTCTTTACTGCTTAATAATATTTATGTAATTCCTATAAAACACAGAATTATCATCTTGATTATCCGAAAGACTTCCTCTTTCAAAGTACTGCGCCTCTTCACCCAGAACCAGCAGTTTGTCATATATTTCTGCAAATTCAATCGGGTCATGTCCTACGTAAATTATCGTACGTCCTTCTTTTTTTAATTGAATCAGCCATTGAATCAGTTCATCCCGATATACCACATCCAAAGACGCTGCCGGCTCATCAAACATAAGAATTTCCGGATCACCCAAAAGAGTACATGCAATGCTGACCTGCTTCTTCTGACCCATGGACAATTTCCCGACCCGTTCTTTTCGTCTTTTGTCGAGCGAAAACGGCAATGTCTCAGGCACTTTACACTTGGCCAGTCCGGCAAAAAACTGCAGATTATCCTCTACCGTCATATCTTCAAACAATGATATGCCTTGCGGAAGGTATCCGATTTTTCCCCGGCAAACAATCTCCCCTGTTTTTGCCTTCCTAAGACCTGCAAGAATTGTCAACAACGTAGACTTCCCGGCTCCATTCGCACCGGCGAGCACCAGGCACTCTCCCGTCCTTATCTGAAAGCTGACATCCCGTAATACAGACTTCTTGCGGTATCCAAAGGATATATTTTTTGCTTCAATCATGTATTGCACATCATCCGGCATAACGGAATCCTCCGTTTTTATCCCTGCTTCGACACAGTATAATCTAGCATACTACATATTTTAAAAAGATTCAACCAAGTATTTTATTTTTTCTCCGGTAGCACAACAGCCCGATATTGCATTCCAAGATCAAATCCCATATGTCCGGCAATCGTCTGCGAAGTCGGATTCGCAGCATCCCACGAAGGAGTCAATCTTCTGCGCAGGGTCTCCTTCATCATTGCAGCAGATGCTATTTGGGCAAGTCCCTTTCCTCGATATTCTTCTTTTGTATCTACTTGAATTTCCACTCCGGCACTATGATAACTGTACACAGAGCAACCACTTACGGGTAACGTTTTGTCACACATTACATAACCAAACCCATACTCTGCAAATTCCTCATAAGTATCGAAGTTTGTCACCATACCGTCCGCCCATTCCGCAGTCTTAAGGAATTCATATATTTCTTGGTCAATCTCTCTTAATACAAAATCGCCATATTCGCCGGCTTCGTATTTTCGTATCAGAGCATCAATCTTTTCTATATCTAAACCCTGTGCCGGAATCTGCATCATGGCCCTGTCACGAATCTGTGCTTCCGGATATGTCTCACAAATCAAAGCTTCCCAACCATCCCCATAACCGATTACCGCAACTTCATCTCCATCGGTCAGATCGCGGATTGCTTCGACCAGTTCCCTTGCACCATCGCAACCGGCATCACCTGCAAGAAAAGAGAAAAATCCATAGCGCAGGTACACGCATTGCAGTGGCTTTCCCACTCCAAACGCAACCCCTTTAATCCCCTCTGTAATCGTATAAATCAGCGAATCATGCGGTTCTGTAAAAAACTCTCTTGCCAGCTCTCTCTCTTTTCCAAGCAATTCATATACCATATGTGCATCTTCTCCTTATAAAAATATGTAATATTCCTTTGTAACTCCTGATAATCGTGCCATATATTTTAACAACATTATCATAGCAGAATTTGCAATTTTCTACAACTGCTTCTTTCCGTGCCGACCGGCTCCATCCCTTTGCGTTTTGACACGTAAAAAACAAGGATATTGCTTGACATTTGCGATAGAATAGCGTAAATTTCACCTAAAGGTTCAAAAAGAAAGGAAGACACATATGAAAAAGGTTACTCTCCTTCTATCTGCATTTCTTCCGGTCGTGGTGTCCCTTGCAATACAGGTAGCCGCGTCATTTCTTGTGACCTTTTGGTTTTCTGTGTTTACTGCCGCAAGTTTGGTTCTGGAAGGCATCTCCTCTCCGGACGAGATGATGTCCGGTCTGTTGACACTCCTTACCGATCCGTTGTTCAATGATATCCTGTTAGGCGTTACCTATGCAGCACTTACCGTTGTTTTTCTGTTCTGGTATCGGAAACAAAAGAACAAGCGGATTCCTGCCGCATTTGACGAAGTATTTTGCATCCGCAACCTTGGTATCTATCTGGTTGCAGGGCTTGCCGCCCAGATTACGGTTTCGTTGTGTCTGAACCTGATTCTCCCTGCGTTTCCGCAAACCTATGAACGCTATGTCACATTATTGGAATCCATCATAGGAGGCAACATTATCGTAGCGGTTCTTTCCACCGTTGTCATGGCTCCGGTTGTAGAAGAAATCATCTTCCGCGAGCTAATGACCAAAAAATTATGTCAACTGTTTCCGTTCTGGTTTGCCAACATCATTCAGGCACTGGTTTTCGGAATCTATCATATGAATATCGTCCAGGGTGTTTATGCATTTTTCCTCGGCCTTTTATTCGGTTATGTTGCTTACCGCATGAAGTCCGTCTGGGCGAGTGTTATGTTTCACGGAATCGTCAATGCCTCCGGTCTGATTCTCGACTATATCCTCCCGGACGCACTGTTTGAGAGTACTAGCGGCATGATTATCTTCATCGTCCTCTGTGGCACCATAACTTTACTTCTTTCACTGCTTTACCACACTCCGGAAAGCGGAGAACCCATCCTGATAGAACCTGTCCCAAGCGGACATTCTAATAATTAATATACTATACAAAATAAAATATAGGGGGACACATCCATGTTAGACTTAAGATTTGTTCGGGAAAATCCCGAAATCGTAAAACAGAACATCCGCAACAAATTTCAGGACAGTAAACTGCCGCTGGTTGACGAAGTAATTGAACTTTCCAAAGAAAGCAATGCAACCCAGCAGGAAGCAGATGCACTCCGTGCAGAACGCAACCGTATTTCCAAGCAAATCGGTGGCCTGATGGCACAAGGCAAGCGCGAAGAAGCCGAAGCCCTGAAGGCTCAGGTAAGTGCTGATTCCGAGCGCCTTGCAGCATTAGAAGCAAAGGAAGCCGAACTTCAGGAAAAAGTAAAGAAGATTATGATGACCCTTCCGAACATCATCGATCCGTCTGTTCCGATTGGCAAGGATGACAGCGAGAATGTAGAAGTTCAGCGTTACGGCGAGCCGATTGTTCCGGATTACGAAATCCCGTATCATACTGCTATCATGGAAAGCTTCAACGGCATTGACCTTGACGCTGCACACCGTGTAGCAGGTAATGGTTTCTATTATCTGATGGGAGATATCGCAAGATTACACTCCTCCGTTATCTCTTACGCACGTGATTTTATGATTAACCGTGGTTTCACCTACTGTATTCCGCCGTTCATGATCCGCAGCGAAGTAGTAACCGGCGTTATGAGTTTTGCTGAGATGGACGCTATGATGTACAAGATTGAAGGCGAAGACCTGTACCTCATCGGCACCAGTGAGCACTCCATGATTGGTAAGTTCATTGATACCATCACTCCGGAAGATAAACTCCCGCAGACTCTTACCAGCTACTCCCCTTGCTTCCGTAAGGAAAAGGGTGCTCACGGTCTGGAAGAACGTGGTGTATACCGTATCCATCAGTTCGAAAAACAGGAAATGATCGTTGTCTGCAAGCCGGAAGACAGCCCGATGTGGTTTGATAAGTTATGGCAGAACACCGTTGACCTGTTTGTATCTCTCGACATCCCGGTACGTACCTTAGAGTGTTGCTCCGGCGATCTCGCAGACCTCAAAGTAAAGTCCATTGACGTTGAAGCATGGTCTCCGCGTCAGAAGAAGTATTTCGAAGTAGGTAGTTGCTCTAACCTTGGTGATGCACAGGCACGCCGCCTGAAAATCCGCGTAAACGGTAAGGACGGCAAGTATTTTGCACACACTCTGAACAACACCGTAGTAGCTCCGCCACGTATGTTGATTGCATTCCTTGAGAACAATCTCCAGGCTGACGGAAGCGTTCTGATCCCGAAGGCATTACAGCCGTATATGGGCGGTCAGGAAAAACTCGTTCCGTGTAAATAATAAAATAGTTTCATACCAAAAATGCCGGTGCAAACTGCACCGGCATTTTTATTTTTTCTGCATTATTCAGCTGTGTTAAAAATCTGTGCAATCGGAGAATCCTGATTCAGGATTAAAGTCTTCTTGCCGCTTCCGAGCAGGGATGCCTTTGCTGCATCCAGAGATCGAACGAAGGTATAGAACTCACTCTTCGATTCGTCTGCATATGCCTCTGACAGAATTCTCATATATTCTGCTTCACCTTCTGCTATGATACTTTCTGCCTCAGCCTCTGCCTCGGACACACTAATTGTAATCTCATAATCCGTCTGGGTACGGATCATCTTTGCTTCCGATTCACCTTCTGCAGTAAAAGTAGCCGCCTTATTGTTACGCTCTGAGATCATACGCTCATAAACTGCGTTCTTATTGTCACTCGGAAGATCCAGGTGTTTGGTCTCTACTGATAACAATTTAATACCATACTGATCCATCGTTGTTCCGATGTTTGCCATAATTGCTGCCGCAAGTTCTCCATCACGGCCACTGATAACATCCGTCTGGCTCATGCTACTGATAACAGCCTTAATCGAGTTATAAACGGTAGTATTAATACGATATTCTGCGTTCGGCAATGAGTTCAGAGTCTGCACAAAAAGCTTTGGATCTTCAATCTTCCAAAGAACATAACTGTCTGCCACCATCGTCTTTTTATCCTCGGTAATTACATCGGAAGCAGCCAAGTCGTAAATCTGTACTGCCTTCGGAAGAGTATCGGTTGACTGGATAAACGGAAGTTTAAAGCTAAGACCTGACTCCGATACAATCTTTTCAACTTTTCCGAACTGCTTGATTAAGGTATATTCATTCTCGTAAGTCACTGCATAACAGCCGTTTGCAACGATCAACACGAGCAGCGCAAGCACTGCAAGTGCTATCTTCCAGCCAAATCTTGTCTCCTGATATCGTTCCGGCTGTCTGTTTCCCATGTTTTCATTCATATTTTCGTTCATTGTTTCCTCCATTCTGAAACCATATTACTCTGTCACACTTGTAAAGGACTCCAGCGGAAGAATCTTCTCTACGCTTCCGTCTGTATTATCAATAATCAGTGTCATTTCAGGCAACAATTCTTCCATGGTCTCATAGAACATACGCTGTTTGGTAACGGTCGGGAACTTGATGTACTCTGCATAAGTCGCTTCAAAACGTGCCACCTGACCGGTTGCCTCATTGATGCGGGCTTGTTTTTCAGCTTCTGCCTCTTTCAAAATCTGGTCTACCTTTGCTTCTGCAGCAGGGAGCTCCTCGTTTCGATACTTCTGTGCATTATTAATTGCAGTTTCTTTTCCCTGCTTTGCCGTCTCAACTTCCTTGAAAGCTTCCAGAACCTGTTCTGTCGGCGGCTCTGCATCCTGAATCGTAATGTTTATTAATTGGATACCAATATTGTTTTCTTCCAGACGTTCCATGATTCTTTCTTTAATCGCTGCCTGGATTTCATTCTTACCGGTCGTAATCACACTGTCTACATCATACATACCAATCGTGGAACGAATGCAGGAAAGTGCAATGTTTTTTAAGATAAACACCGGTTCGTCCGAAGCATATAACGCCTTAATCGGATCACTTACTTTGTATTCTACATAGAAGTCTACATTAACAAAATTATAGTCCGAAGTAATCATCAAAGATTCATCTTCAATGGTTGCTCCTGTCGTCTCATCGTATCCAATGGAAAAACCATTGATGGTAGTATTTACCTTTCTTACTTTCTGCACAAACGGTATTTTTAAGTGCAGACCCGGTTCACTTACTGCGTGTGGCTGACCAAATGTGGTAACAACCGCCTGTTCCTGTTCTTTAATTGTATAAAAAGAATTCAATCCGGCAATCACCAGAACAATTGCAAGTACAACTAAAAGAATCAGTTTTCCAATTTTTTTTGTAAAATTATTCATGTTTCCTCCATTCCGAAACACTTTATGTTTCTTTTTTTTAACACGGCTTTCATTGTAAACACAAATGACGGAGAATGCAAGAATTTTGCGTGAATACCATGAAATCTGTTGCGGATATCATCGAAATCGAGTATACTTTATATGTTAATGTCAAGTATCTGGGTTTTATCCTGTAACCGCTGATCCGGACGGAGGATATTATGCGAAAACGTGATTTCACAACCGGGCGACTTACTATCATCATCTCTATCGTTATGGCCGTAATCTTTTTGCTCGAATACGGCTTTTATTCGCATGGAACCGCAACCCAGCTTCAAAACAACGCCCATAGTCAGTTGTCTTATTTTCATAGTTATGCAAGCAATGACATTACGTTTTACTATAGCTTGGCAGGAAACGATTCTTCCGCCTTCGCAGATTCTTCCTCTTACATCAACCTTCCGGTTGTCGGCTACGCTTTATTGGATTCTGACGGCGTTGTTCTTTCGTCCACCTCTCCTTTTTCCCACGGATTATCTCTCGCTGACCAATTAAAACAATATACCTTTTCTGACTTATATTCTGCAGATACTTTCGCCGGTGCAATTAATGCAGGCGAACCGGCATTGACCCGTTTTTATTGTCCGCCACTGGCCGGTGATCTTTATGCATACAGCAGTCCGGTAGCCCATACCGATGTCACTTTAGTTCTTTTCCAATATGCAAATTTACTTGATTCTCAGATTATACAAACAAAAAATCTCGCAAATACCTTTATCGTTTCCATTATTATTGTTATGGTAGTTCTTTCTGCCTGGTTATATTTTGTACACGCCTATGACCGCATGATATTGAACCAGAACCGTCAGACACTTTTCACGGAACGCCGCCGATACAAGATTGCGCTTGCAAGTAACCATAATTATATCTGGGAATATTCATATACGGATGATTTGATGATTTGGGATGATACAAATTCTGCACCGGATATTCTTTTGGACATCTCCGGAGGCCGACGTAAGGAAGCCTTGCAGGACAACATCGTTCATCCGGATGATCAGAAAGAATTTGTTAGTTTCTGCAACTCCATCATTACCCCTGAACCGACCATTCAGGCCGAATTAAGAATTCTTACCCGAAACAACGATTATGAATGGTTCCTGATTGTAGGAACAAAGATTTTTGATGATGAAGGTTTTCCGATAACCATGATCGGACAAACCACCAACATCAACGAACGTAAATTAGAATATCTTGCCCTTGTTGAACAGGCAGAACAGGACCAGCTTACAAAACTGCTCAGCCATGCGGCATTTTCCGAAAAGGTATCGGAACGCATCACCAACATGGATGAACCGGTTATTCTCGCGATGCTTCTCCTTGATATCGATGATTTTGACGCGCTCAACCAGAGCTTCGGTTATGCATTTGCAGACGCAATTTTAATCGACCTTGCCGGTCGTCTGAAGAAACTCTGTCCCGAAAATGCTTTGCTCAGCCGGTACGCAGCAGATGAATTTGTCATCCTGCTTGACGATGTTCCTTCTGTGGAATATGTTACCGATATATCGCAACGCATTATGAATATATTTGCCGGTTTTGCAACCAATACCAAGATTAATCATTCTCTCTCCTGCTGTATCGGTACTGCACTTTATCCGGTGGATGCAACTACATACGACACACTGTTTGAAAAAGCAGAAACCGCACTCTACAGCGCAAAGTCCCGTGGTCATGGCTGTTTCTGCATTTATGATGACACGTTGCCTGCTATTCCGGACTCAGAACGCAACCGGAAGTCCATCAAACGCAATCAACTTGTCACCTCGCTCTACGAACAGAGAACCAGTGCAGAAAACACAATCATCGCCAACGCGATTGATATTCTTTTTGACTCAAGAGACCTGCATCTGTCCATCAACATGATGCTCTCTGTTATTGGTATGCATTATAATCTGGATCGTATTTTTATCCGTGAATATTCTGAAGACAGAGAACTTTCAACCATTACATATGAATGGAACGCGAATACGAAGCACTCGTATGCCGCCCGCGGTCTGATTCGCTCTCACAAACGGACACTTTTGTTCCGCGGTTATGAAAAAAACGACTCCGATATTTATTGCTGTGATAACATTGCGGAATCCCCTGACCAGGCGCAGCTCCTAAACGATGTCTTCCTTGCAGATATCCAGTCGCTGGTACAATGCGGCATCCGATTCCAACACAACTATATTGGCTGCATCAATTACTGTACCACGGAAAAATCTCATACCTGGGACACAAGCGAACTGGAAACTCTCGCACTGTTATCCAAACTAATCAGCAGTTATTTGCTGCACTTGCATTCTCAGGAAAAGATTGACTATGTATCTCAGATTGATCCTCTGACCAACGCCTATAACCTGAATGCATTTCTGGGGCGTGCAGATGAAGTTCTTTCGGAAGATTCTTTCGTCAACTATGCTGCGATTTATTCCGATCTGAACCAGTTTAAGCTGATTAATGATAACTATGGCTATCGTGCCGGTGACCGCATTCTGATTGCCCTAGCATCCATTTTACAAAAAGCCGGCGGCGACAATGCTGTTGTGGCGCGCATCACCGGTGATAAATTTGTCGCTCTTTACGCTTATTCTGATCCGGAAGAACTTACGGAACGAATCAAATCCATCATTCACGATATAAAACACATCAAACGCGGAAACAATGATTACTATAAACTGATTCCGGTAATTGGTGTCTACCCGATTCAGCCCGGCGATTCTGCTATCATCGCCGTCGACCGTGCTAATATTGCACGAAAGAATGTAGGTGACTACCATTTGCGCAACTACATGTACTACAACGAATCCATGCACAATGTCCTGCTGGAACAAAAAGGCATCGAAGACAGTATGGAAGATGCGCTTAAAAATCGCGAATTTTCCGTATTCTATCAGCCAAAATTTGACATTACAAGCGGAAAACTCATCGGCTCGGAAGCTCTGGTCCGTTGGAACCGTCATTCCGAAATGGTTCCGCCAATCCGCTTCATTCCATTGTTTGAAGAAAACGGTTTTATCGTTCCTTTAGATTATTATGTGTTGGAATCGGTATGTGCTTCCTTGCGCGCACGCCTGGACGCCGGCAAAAAAGTGCTTCCGGTATCGGTTAACTTCTCCCGTGTACATCTTTCTACCGATGTGCTTCCGGTGGTTGTCAAAGCCACGCTGGAACGTTATAATATCTCTCCGGGTCTGATTGAGATCGAGCTTACAGAAAGTGCTCTTGCTTCCATCGAAGATTATCAGTTGAGCATCCTGAATGAACTTCGCTCCCTCGGTCACACACTTACAATGGATGACTTCGGTTCCGGTATGTCTTCCTTGAACGCATTAAGAAAACTTCCGTTTGATGTTTTAAAGATTGACCGTGAATTCTTATACTCCAACTCGCAATCAGAACGTGAACGGATTGTATTGTCCAATGTTGTCCGCATGGCTTCTGATCTCAACATGAAAGTTATCTGTGAAGGCGTCGAAACAGAAGAACAGGAAACATTCCTGAAGAGCATCGGATGTCAATTCGCTCAAGGTTTTCTTTATGCGCGCCCACTTCCGGAAGAACAATTTGTAAAAGAATACCTTGATGCAGAATAGGAGTACCATGCGTATTACTCAATTGCGACAAAATAAATATTTCACCACCGGAATCGTGATTCTTTTTTGGTTGGTTGTATGGCAAGGCTGTAGTGAACTGATTTCTTCCCACATCCTTTTTGCATCACCGATCCGCGTATTAAAAACACTTTTCCAGCTTGTACAGACAAACACCTTTTGGAATGCAATCTTTTTTTCCACTGTGCGCATTGCATCCGGATTTTTCCTTGCTTTGCTCTGTGGCGTCCTGCTTGCAGTTCTTTCCGCCTGCAGTAAACTGATCCGGTTATTACTGTCCCCATTAATCCGATTGATGAAAGCAGTTCCGGTTGTATCTTTTGTCATTCTTGCTTTACTCTGGATTAAAAGTTCCAACCTTTCTATTCTGATTGCATTTGTTATGGTATTACCGATTATCTATACCAATGTCTTACAGGGAATTGACAACACTGACCACAAACTTTTGGAGATGGCTTCTGTTTTCCGTATGTCATTTTTCCGGAAGTTACGCTATATCTATACACCCGCAGTATTACCGGCACTGGTTTCTGCTGCTTCTGTTTCCCTCGGTTTCTGTTGGAAATCCGGTATTGCAGCAGAAGTCATTGGCTTACCAGCCGGTTCCATTGGCGAAAAGCTCTACGAAGCAAAACTCTACCTTATGACCGGTGAATTATTCGCATGGACTGCAGTCATTGTTCTCGTTAGCGTTGTATTTGAAAAGCTTGTTATGTTTTTCATCCGCAAACTTGCCGGACAATAAAAATACCGTTATTTAAACACGCAGGATTCCTGCCATATAAGCGGAGACTTTATGAATATCATACTAGAACATGTAAATAAATCCTTTGGTACACTATCTGTACTAAAGGATCTCAATCTGATATTGGAAGAACAAAAAACAAGTTGCATTATGGGGCCTTCCGGTTGCGGCAAAACAACACTGCTTCATATTCTTCTCGGGCTTCATTCGATTGATTCCGGAGAAATATCCGGTTTGGAAGACAAGATTCCTGCCGTTGTTTTTCAGGAGAACCGGCTGTTAGAGCAACAAGATGCGTTTACCAACATCCGCGCTGTTTGTAAACGCGCTCTTACAAACGAACAAATCGCTGCCGAATTCAGTCGGATTGGCTTAAAAGATTATGAAAATAAGCCAGTCTCTGAACTAAGCGGTGGCATGAAACGACGCGTTGCCATCCTGCGTGCCCTGATGGCAGACGGCTGCAATCTTATCCTGATGGACGAACCGTTTAAGGGTTTAGATGAAGCATTAAAGTCTCAGGTCATGCAATACGTCAAAGAAAAAACCCAAGGCAAAACCGTCGTTTTTGTAACCCATGACAAAGAGGAATCAGACGCACTGGATGCGAAACTGATTATGCTATAGGAGGAAATTATGCACATTACATTAACAGGCAATCTGGGCAGCGGCAAATCTACCATCTGCCGCTATCTGGAAGGAAAATATGGCTATGAGATTTACTCGACCGGCAAGGTACAGAGAAAACTCGCAGAAGACTTAGGCATTACGGTTCTGGAGATGAACCAGCGCATGTGTAATGATCCGTCTTTTGACCACATGATTGACGATACCGTAACCCGCATCTCCGAAGAAAATCCGGACAAAAAGATTATCTTCGACTCCCGTCTTGCGTGGCATTTTACAAAGACTTCGTTTAAGGTATTCTTAAGCGTCAATATTGATGAAGCTGCACGCCGTGTCTTCTCCGACAACCGTGGCAGCGTAGAGACTTATAAATCACTTGAAGATACCAAGCAGCAGCTCATTGCCCGCGCCCAAACCGAAGACAAACGATATAAAGATATTTATTCTTTGGATTATTTTAATTTTTCCAACTACAACCTGGTTCTCGACAGTACCTTCTGTCCGCCGGAGTTCCTTGCTGAGCGCATCATCGCAGAACACGAACTGTATTGTAAAAAAGAAGGTTTCTATGCAACCAACAGTTGCAAGGTACTGATGTCTCCCTGCCGTCTGCACACAGCAGAAAATGCCCTGTTGTCCACACCGGTTGCTGTCACAACTGACAGTGTCCCTTATGCCAAAGAGCTTGTTCTTCCCTGCCGTCAGGATGGCGCAGATTTCCTTGTATTACCGGAAGCTACTGTAACCGATAAGGCAAGCGTTACCGAATATCCTCTGGTACAGATTACGATCTAATTCGCATCTGTCTACCGGAATCAAGCATATGGCAGGAGAAAAATTATTGGTAAAATGAACTTGCGTCTATTTTACCAATAATTTTTCTCCTGTTCTGTACATGACTTCCTAAACTTCCATTTATCTGTCCTTATATCTACACCGTTTTTTCAAATACTATTCAAAACAATTTTTGAAAAGCAGTGAGGTGATAAAGATGCAGATAAATTTGAAGCGAAGCTTATTTCTGATTGGAAGCACACTATCTGTATATGTCTGCTTCCGTTATCTTCTCTCTGTCTTTCTTCCCTTTCTTATCGCATGGTTGTTAGCAACACTCCTGCATCGTCCTGTGCGCTGGCTCAAACAAAAATTCCGTATCCCGATGACTTTCAGTGCAGTAACCGGTGTATTGCTTTTGCTCGGTGCCGTAGGAGCCGGCGGTTTCTTCCTGTTGCGTACTCTGTTAAACCAACTCATCGGATTGGTGCGGCACTTTCCCTCCTATCAGCTCACCATCGCTGACCGCTATCAGACTTTTTGTTCCGGTTGCGACCGTTTCCTGCGGCTGGATGTGGGCTCTTCGCAGATATTCCTCGATGCACAGTTGGAACAAATCCTCGAACATGTACAAACCACTGTACTACCCTCCCTAACAGAACAAACGCTTCGCCTTGCACTCGGCACGGCGGAAGCGTTTGTATTAGTCATTATTATATTGGTTGCTACGATACTGCTGGTCAAAGACCTTGACCACTACCGTGAACGGTTCCGTGCGTCCGGCATTGCCCCTGCTCTTCTTCCTGTTGTCGACCGATTACGGGAAAGTGCTGTTGCCTACCTTCGTACACAGGGCATCATCATGCTAATCACTGCAACTCTTTGCACCATCGGGTTAGTTATCATCCGCAACCCTTACGCACTGCTTTTCGGTCTCGTCATCGCACTGCTTGACGCACTCCCGATTCTCGGAAGCGGCATGATCCTGCTCCCTTGGAGCATCGTACTATTTTTCCGTAATGACTATCTGTCCGGTGCCGTCATCCTGACCGTTTTTCTTCTCTGCGTCATCTTACGCGAATTCCTTGAACCCAAACTGCTCGGCAAAGGCATCGGTATCCGACCTCTTTACACTCTTGTTGCCATGTACCTCGGCATCCGCATTTTCGGTGTTGCCGGTTTTATCCTCGGCCCAATTGGATTAGTCATCATCAAATCGTTTTACGAAATGACAGCGCCCATCGGTTCCATGGAAAACTCAAAATGATAGTCCTCGTTCGGCACGGTAAACTCCGGATGCGTTCTTGCACCCCAACCGTCATCACCGGCAATTCCCATTCGTTTTAACGCGGGACGGATTACCGTACGATGAACCGGCGGCAGTTCATAGATATGAGTCGCCTCCTCTAATTCATACTGCGTCCACGGAAGTGCCGAAAACTCCATGGTCGGACTTCCCCGGAAACGGAAACCGATTCCGATTTCATTCGTAATCTCAGCATAACGGACATCGGTTTTATTGCCGCATTCCTGCGGTTTCAGATATGCCGCCATATTATCAATAATATCATTATAATATAATCCCAATCGTGCGCCATGTTTGCGGTCAGCATAAGATTCTTCCGGACCGTTTCCGTACCATGCCAGATGTGTAAAGTATACCGGCATTGCCAATTGCATTCCGATCTCCGGAAGTTCATCCGGCATACCCTCTGCCTTCTTATAATCCAGTTCTGTCTTCACCACACCATCCGCCGTTACCGTATAGCGTACCATTACTTCAAACGGGGTTGCAGCACTGCAAAGATAGGTATATGTTATAACCACCTTGTCAGCATCCTGTTGTATCTCACATGCCTTGATATATTGATATTGACTTGCATTTTTCCATGCTGACAGACGGATTCCCATACGATTTCCCTGATCGTTGTTTGTCTGGGCACGCCAGAAATTTGGCTTTATCGGACCTGCCAGTAACTCGTGTCCAAAATATCGGTATGACAACAATCCCGGTCCATTCGCTCCTTTTGAAAAGATAATATGGAAATTCTCACCCTTTACAGCAAGATTATCGCGGCAATCTTCCACACAAAAGATATTTGCCGGCTTCTCTGTTTTTTTCTTTTCTTCAATCTTATATACATACTGTCCATAAGCAATCTCATGTCCGCGTAATGCATACTTCGTGTCTTCTTTCAGACAAAGCGAAACCGTTACTGCATATTCACCCGGTTCAGTCTGTTCCGTCAACGACAAATCGAATTCCTTGGTTTCTCCCGGTGCTACCTGCGGTTCAAGACTCGCCTTTTCTACACAAATTCCGTCTTTCTCCACCATAACACGACACAGATACTCAGAAACATCCGTAAAAAGAGCACGGTTTGTAATCGTCACACCGGAAGCAGACGGCACAATATCAAACATACTATAGACAAATTTCACTTCCTGCATTTTCGGTGAATTCGTCCGGTCTCCATATACAATGCCGTTCGTGCAGAAGTTTCCATCGGTTGGTCGGTCTCCGAAATCCCCACCGTAAGCAAGGAATTCTTCTCCATAACAATTCTTCGCGCGGATGGACTGGTCAATATAATCCCAGATAAATCCACCCTGGAAACGCGGTTCCCGTTTTGCCAGCTCCGTATACTTAAAAATATTTCCACAGGAATTTCCCATCGCATGCGAATACTCACAACAGATAAACGGCTTTTCCAGGTGCTCTGCCAGAAACTTCTCAATGTCCCATACCGGAGTATACATCTGACTTTCCATATCGCTGGTGTCCGGGAAACGGCGTTCATGGAACACGCCTTCATAATGCACCAGACGTGTATCATCATTCTTATGGAAATGCCGCGACATATCATAAATATTCTTGCCACCGCTTGCTTCGTTACCACAAGACCAAATCAAAATACTCGGATGATTCTTATCGCGTTGCAACATGGAATTTGCACGGTCAAGCACCGCCTCACGCCACTCCGGCTTGTCTTCCGGAATCGCATAATCGCTTTTCCAGTTTTCCTGCCCGTAATCCCAGCTGCCATGTGTCTCAAGGTTCGTCTCATCAATTACATAGATTCCGTATTCATCACAAAGGTCATACAGATATGGATGATTCGGATAATGCGATGTACGGATGGCGTTGATGTTGTTTCGTTTCATATTCCAGATATCCGTCACCATCTCGTCTGTCGTCACAGCACGGCCACGGTCGCAACTAAACTCATGACGGTTTACGCCGTTGAACACAATGCGCTTTCCGTTAATCTTCATCAAGCCGTCCTTCATTTCAAATGCACGGAAACCAAAACGCTGTGTAATAATCTCAGCAATACGCTTACTCGCATCATACACCTTAAGTTCTAACAGATACAGGTTCGGATGTTCCGCACTCCACAACTTCGGTTCCTTCACTTTGATGCTTACCGAAAACGGTTCTACCAAAGCTTCGTCAATCTCGATCTGGAAACTTTCTACTGCCTGCCCTACCTTCACGCCCTGATCACAGGCAAAAATATCCGCACGGATTTTTGCTTTCTTGCCTTCCAGTATCTTCTCTGCCTGTTTGCTGCTGATGGCAAGCTGCAGGGTAAGCTCAAAATGAAAATCTTTATATTCATCGTCTGGTTTTGTCTTAATGAATAAGTCCTCAACGTGAATCTGAGGTTTTGAAATCAGTGATACCTCACGGAAAATACCGGACAGATGCCAGAAATCCTGATCCTCCAGCCAACTTCCGGAACTCCACTTAAACACCTGTACCGCCAGTTTGTTCTCGCCTTTGTTCACTGCATCGGTAATATCAAATTCTGCCGGGGTAAAACTATCCTCCGAGTATCCGATAAATTTACCGTTTACCCACACAGCAAACGCGCTCTCCACACCTTGGAACAAGAGGTATTTTCTCTCATCTTTCATGAGAATCGGAATACGGAAGTTTGTCACATAACTGCCAATCGGATTAAACTCCTGCGGAATCTCACCCGGAGCGATTGCCTCCAAACCATCCCACGGATAGCTGCGATTAATATAATGCGGCACATCATAACCCTGAAACTGCATATGTCCCGGAACTTGTATTTCTCCCCACGCAGAACAATCATAATCCGGCGCATAAAAATTCTCCGGTGCCTCTTTCTGATTACGGGCATAGTGAAACTTCCACTGTCCGTTCAAAGAATAACAAAAGGTGCTATTTCCGCCCTTTATCTCCTGCTCATTTCGAAAAAACTTATGATTGGAATGAGCATGTTCCCTGTTGATAGCAAAATACGTCGGATCCGCAATTCGATTCCGTTCAAAAACAGCCATGAATGTTACCTTGCCTTTCCAGCACCTGCAAACTTTGGGCCGCAGGCACAAATTTGCGTGTGAAAAATTCATTTTTCACACTACCCTCCCAACAAAAAACTTCCTGTATGAAATAATCATACAGGAAGTCTCAATAGAAATCAATTTCTTATTTTAATGTAATTTTCTGCTTTTCCAGATGCCAGATATCTTCAACATATTCTTCAATCGTACGGTCGCTGGAGAATTTACCGCATTTTGCAGTATTTAAGATTGCCATCTTTGCCCAACGGCTCTGGTCACGGTATGCCTTTTCCACCTTCGCCTGTGCTTCTGCATAAGAGCGGAAATCCTTCAGGATGAAGTACTGGTCCGCACGGTCATATCCGTTGCTTTCTACAAGAGAATTGTAAATCTCGCGGAAAAGCTCTCTGTCGTGCGGAGAATAAGTTCCGTCAATCAACTGAAGCAATACTGCCTGCAGTTCTTTGTCTGCATCAAAGATATCTCTCGGACGATAAGAACCGTCATGCTCCATACGGATTACTTCGTCTGCACTCAGACCGAAGATAAAAGCATTCTCTTCGCCAACTTCTTCTACGATTTCTACGTTTGCACCATCCATTGTACCGATGGTTACTGCACCATTCAGCATGAACTTCATGTTACCGGTACCGGAAGCTTCTTTACTTGCGGTGGAAATCTGTTCGGATACATCCGCTGCCGCAAAGATCAATTCTGCGTTCGAGACACGGTAGTTTTCAATAAATACTACCTTCAACTTACCGTTGATGGAAGCATCGTTGTTTACCACATCACCAACACTATTAATCAGCTTAATGATCGCCTTTGCTCTACGATAACCTGCAGATGCTTTTGCACCAAAGATAAAGGTTCTCGGATAGAACTCCATCTGCGGATTTGCCTTAATCTGATTATAGAGATACATTACATGCAGGATGTTCAAGAGCTGTCTCTTATACTCATGCAGACGCTTTACCTGTACGTCGAAGATAGAATCCGGATTCACATCAATGCCGTTATTCTCCTTGATGTAAGCAGCCAGACGAAGCTTGTTCTGACGCTTAATCTCCATAAATTCTTTCTGACTCTTCGGATCATCAGCCAGCGGTGCAATCCCTTCAATCTGCTTCAAATCGGTAATCCAGCCCTTACCTACTTTCTTGCTTACCCAATCTGCAAGAAGCGGATTGCCATGAAGCAGGAAACGACGCTGGGTAATACCGTTGGTCTTATTGTTAAACTTCTCCGGCCAGAGCTCATAGAAATCTTTGAGCTGTTCATTTTTCAGAATCTCGGTATGCAGACGGGCAACACCGTTTACAGAGAAACCGGCAACGATTGCAAGGTTTGCCATACGAACCTGACCATCGTAAAGAACTGCCATCTTGCGAACCTTCTCGTAATCACCCGGATACTTATGCTCAATCAGCTGCTGGAAACGGCGGTTAATCTCATCAACAATCTGGTATACACGCGGAAGGAGTCTGGAGAAAAGGTCAATCGGCCATTTTTCCAATGCCTCAGACATAATGGTATGGTTCGTGTAAGCAACACACTTGGTTGTTACTTCCCATGCGTCATTCCATGTCAAACCATAGTCATCCATGAGAATACGCATCAATTCCGGTACCGTTACGGTCGGATGAGTATCGTTCATCTGGAAGCAAACCTTCTCATGAAGCTTCATAAGATCATCGTTCTGCTCCAAATACTGTTCAATTGCACGCTGGATACTTGCAGATACAAAGAAATACTGCTGCTTCAGACGAAGTTCTTTGCCTGCATAGTGGTTGTCATTCGGATAAAGCACTTCGCAGATGTTGTGTGCCAGATTCTGCTGTTCTACTGCCTTGTAGTAATCACCCTTATCAAAAGAATCCAGACTGAAGTTCTGCACTGCTTCTGCTTTCCAGATACGCAAGGTATTTACAACATTGTTGCCGTATCCTACTACCGGGAGGTCATACGGAACCGCCATAACCGCCTGATAATCTTCCTGAACAAAACGCTCTCTTCCGTTCTCGTCCTTGATCATGCGCACATAACCACCAAAACGGATTTCTTTTGCATGCTCCGGACGCTTCATCTCAAACGGGTTACCATGCTTGAGCCAGTTATCCGGAACTTCTACCTGAAAACCATTCTCAATCTTCTGCTCAAACATACCGTACTTGTAACGGATACCGCAGCCATAAGCCGGATAGCCCAGAGAAGAAAGAGAATCCAGGAAACAAGCTGCAAGACGTCCCAGACCGCCATTGCCGAGTGCTGCATCCGGTTCTTCATCTTCCATTACATTCAGATCAATCCCGAGCTCATCCAGTACCTCTCGGATTTCCTTTTCTGCACAGAGGTTAATGATGTTATTACCGAGTGCACGACCCATCAAAAACTCCATGGACATATAATATACAAATTTAACATTGTCTTCTTTGTACTTTTTTGAGGTTGCAAGCCATGCATCCATGATATAGTCACGCACCGTTACGGCAAGTGCCTGAAAGCACTGCTGTTTGCTTGCTTCTTTCACATCCTTACGGAACAGGATGCGCAAATTCCCTTCCAACAAAGTCCTAAACTCTTTTTTATCGATTTTCATCTTAATCACCACGCCTTTCAAGCATCTGCAAACTTTGGGCCGACGGCACAAAGTTACATGTGAAAAATTTATTTTTCACATTAACCTTACCATTCTTCCATAAATCATTCATTTTTAGTCGCTTCATTATACTATGAATATCCGCCATTTTCAATGCTTCGCGGATTTTTCGACGTTTTCGACAATGCTTTTATGTTTCCGTACTGTTTTTTTGTGAGGGATTCTGCCTCAAGTTTTGCTTTCTTGTTTTATCTTATCTTTTTCCACAAAAACATAGGGCATTATGGGATTTTTCCCATCAATGCCCGCTGTAGTAATGATATGAAATTAAGTAAGTTCTATCTCTTTATCTTCTTGACAATACAACAGAAGTGTTTCTGCTGTCAGCCCCGAGCACTTCCACTCTTCCATCTTCCTTTAATTCCACTTCCAAGGCGCCCTGCGAGGTGTGTACGGTGGCTTTACGATCTACCAGTCCGAGTTCATATGCCGTCGAGATTACGGTATTGCTGCATCCTATCGCTCCGGCAAACGTTCCACCCTGTCCTGCACGCTCATATACCTGCACCTTAATATTATTCCGATCTGCAACCTCGATAATTCTTAACTGTATCTGATTTGGATAATAAGATCTACTCTGCTTCATAACATACCCTCCAATCCATAACTCTGTGGGACTTTCCTGTTTACAACTACAGTATACTCCGTACTTTTTGTTTTGAATATAGCGTTTTGTACTTGCAATATTGCATAAAGTGTTGTAGCATTAACATAAGCTTAGATGATACCAACGATACATCCCATTCAGGATAGAAAGAAGGTTTTATGGAAACAAACCGAAGCATCGATGTAGACGGCAATATAAAACGTGGCTGGCTGGACAGAGACTTCCGTTTTTTCCATCTTCGCGACCAGAAGGAACAAAACTTTGAGTCACATTACCACGATTTTGATAAAATCATTATCTTCTTATCCGGCAAAGTAACCTATGTCGTGGAAGGCAAATCCTACTACCTGAAACCTTGGGACGTATTGCTCGTAAAACACCATGCAATTCATCGCCCGGTTATCGACAGCTCCGTTCCTTATGAACGGATTGTCATCTGGATTAATCCTGACTTTATTACAGCGCACAGCACCGCGTCTGCAGACCTTACCAGTTGTTTTCGCTTGTCCGACCGGAATAACATCAATCTGATCCGTCTGCAAAGCGACCTTCTCGGCGGATTTCGCAATCTGCTTACGGATTTAGAAAAAGCAGTAGACTCCGACGAATTTGCTGCTCCACTGCTCTCCAACGCACTGTTTATTCAATTCATTATCCTTTTGAACCGACTGATTCTGTCCGGGCAAAACGCAGTCACACCATCTGCGTACGGAAGCAACCGGCATATTGAAGAGATCTTACGCTATATTAACGAAAATCTCGACAAGGACCTAAGCATACAGACTTTATCAGAACAATTTTACTTAAGCCGTTCTTATCTGATGCACTGTTTCCGCGAAGAAACCGGCTATACCATTCACAACTATATCCTGCAAAAACGACTTCTGTTTGCGTCCGATATGATTCAGACCGGTGTTCCGATTACCGAAGCCTGCTACCGTTGCGGCTTTCAGGACTACTCTACATTTTCCCGTGCATACCGCAAACTATTCGGTTCATCACCGCGCAACAACAAATAAAAAAGGAGTTATCGGTACAGGCTTGCTTCTGCGTCCGATAACTCCTTCTGCATTTTTCATCTCATTACGTGATATCTTCCATCTGTGTGGTATACAGGTGATAGTACTCACCCTTCTTTGCCATCAATTCATCATGCGTACCACATTCCGTAATCCCGCCTCTGTCAATATACATAATGCGGTCACAATTCTTAATCGTAGACAGACGGTGCGCGATAATAAAGGATGTTCTTCCCTTTAACATCGCATTCAGTCCCTGCTGTAACGCTTTTTCTGTCTGCACATCAATACTGGATGTTGCTTCGTCCAATACAAGGATTGCCGGATCCGACAAAAGCGTTCTTGCAAAAGAAATCAACTGCTTCTGTCCCTGAGACAATAACGAGCCGCGTTCTTTTACTTCCGTCTTATAATCATCCTGGAAGCGACGGATAAAGTCATCCGCACATACCGTCTTACTTGCTTTCACTATCTCCTCGTCCGTAGCATCCAATTTACCGTAACGGATGTTATCTTCAATTGTTCCGGAGAAAATGAAGCTATCCTGCAACATGATACCCATCTGGGAACGCAAAGATTTCAAAGTCACCTTTGAGACATCCTGTCCGTCGATTAGTACGCGTCCTTCATTTACATCATAGAATCGCGAAATCAGATTCACGATGGTACTCTTTCCTGCACCGGTCGGACCAACCAAAGCAATGCTCTCGCCCGGTTTTACGGTAAAGGACAGATTATCCAGTACAATCTTACCCGGCTCGTAACCAAAGGTAACATTTTCAAATGTCACTTCACCCTTAATCGGTTCCATCTCCGTTGCATCTTCTGCATCATCGATGGTTACCGGCTCGTTCAAGGTTTCAAAAATACGCTCTAGATATGCGATATTGTTAATGAAGTTGTTGAAGATATTACCAAGGTTCATAATCGGTTGCCAGAATCGGGATGCGTAAGACGAAATTGCTACAATTACACCAAGACTGACATTGTCTCTCATTACCAAAAGACCCACCAGGAAGATGGCCGCTCTTACCCATACTGAGATATTATCAATACCGGGCCAAATCATATTGTTGTATTTTACTGCTTCCATCCATGTCTTTCTGCAACGGTCAGACAACTCAGAGAAGGTATCCAGGTTCTCATCTTCTCTCGCAAAAATCTGAGTAATTCTTGCGCCTACGATATTCTCCTGCAGATATGCGTTCAGGTTGGAGTTCTTGTTGGATACCTGCTGCCACGCCCTGCGCTGTTTCTTCTTAATCCACAACAGGAACGCAGCCAATACCGGCACTCCGGCAAGCACTACCAGCGAAAGTTCAATGTCTACCATCAACATGAATGCTACGATAAAGATCAGGTTCAGGATTTCAAGCACTACGTTAATCAAACCATTCGATAACATATCCGAAACGGAGTTAACATAGTTTACAACACGGATCAGAATCTTACCATGCGGTCTGTCATC
>JAZNXH010000001.1:0-4421 GCA_045593785.1 Lachnospiraceae bacterium | reverse complement strand
TGCTCTGTTCCCAGGTTCGAATCGGAAGTCAGGTAAAACAGATTGTATCCGGTATCAAGACGCAGTACAGTCCGGAAGAGATGGTTGGCAAGAAGGTAATGGTTCTGGTGAATTTAAAGCCTGCAAAACTTGCCGGTATTCTTTCTGAAGGTATGCTTCTGTGTGCAGAGGATGCAGAAGGTAATCTTGCTCTTGTAGCTCCGGAGAAGCCGATGCCGGCAGGAGCAGAAATCTGTTAATGATATGGGAGGATACAATATGAATTTCGAAGCAATTACCGAATTTTTGGATTCCCTTGCCAGTCGCGGGATTCCATCGGTTGACTGTATTATCTACAAAGATCATGAGCAGATTTATCGTCATATGAACGGCACTACGGATGCAGAACGCAGCAAAGCAATTCAGGGTGATGAACAATATCTGATGTTTTCCATGACCAAGATTCAGACGATGACAGCGATTATGCAGCTTGTGGAACAGGGAAAGCTTTCTCTGGAAGATGAAGTAGGAAATTATCTTCCGGCATACAAGAAGCTTACGGTTGAGACGGAGGATGGCGTAAAGCCGCTTACCAAGCCGATGCTCCTGAAGCATCTGCTTTCCATGCAGTCCGGTCTTGATTACAATCTTGACCGTCCGGGCATCAAGCGTGTTCTCACGGAGAAAGGCGCGGCTGCCACCACACAGGAGCTGGTTGCTGCTTTTGTGGAGACGCCGCTGAACTTCGTTCCGGGCGAGCATTTCTGCTACAGCTTAAGTCATGACGTGGCTGCTGCCATCGTGGAAGTAGTATCCGGTATGAGTTTTGGCGAATATCTGAAGAAAAATATCTGGGAACCGTTACATATGAACGACACTTTCTTCGCAAAGCCGATGAACGATCTGCCGCGTCTTGCAACCCAGTTTATCTGCAATGAGCAGGGCATCGTTCCGATGGAGCCGTCCTGTAATTATCAGCTCTCTGAGTCTTACGAGAGCGGCGGTGCAGGTCTTGTCAGTACTACGGAAGACTATGCGCGTCTTGGTGATGCACTTGCCTGTGGTGGTATCAGCAAGGACGGCGCACGCATCCTGAAGCCGGAAACCATTGAACTCATGAAGACGAACCTGCTCGGTCCGGTATCCCGTGAAGAGATTGCCCGCAATATGGGCCGTACCGGTTATGGTTATGCCTGCGGTGTACAGGTACTGCTTGAGCCGGAACTTCTGAACTCTCCTGCACCGGTCGGATTGTTCGGCTGGGACGGTGCAGCAGGAAGCATCCTGATGATGGATTCCGCATCAAAGCTTTCTTGTGTTTACACCATGCACGTCAGAAACTGCGGTTTTGCTTACGGCGAAGTGCACCCAGCGCTACGCGATTTGTTATTTAAATAATTCAGTATAAGCAGATTCATAATGCCATCGGACAGTATGAGTCTGCTTTTTGTAATTTTGTGCCGAGAACGTCACAAAGTTGCAAGGAAATAACGACAGAAGAAAAACGTTCTCAGAATGGAGAAGGAATATGGATAAAATGCCACAAATTGTCGTGCTGAACGACGGCAGCAAAGCTTGGGAAAATGAATTTGATACTTTCAGTGCAACCGTATACATGCCGAAGTGCGAGCTTTATACCGACATTATCAACTATGGATTCCGTACGCCGTACCTTTTGATTTTTGGTGAGAAGAAATACTCTATGGAAGAAGCACAGCAGTTTGCAGACAGCAATGGTCTGTCCTGTATTGCGAAGGAATACGGTGGAAGTGTAGTTTTCATCTATCCGACCTGTGATGGCGGCTGGGAAAATGCTCCGGCAGACCTTTTTGCTAACATTATTTCTAATACAAAGATTAGCCAATACTACGAAGACGGCGTTGCGGTTATGCGCAACCGTTTTACCGGCGAATGGGGCGAACGTTTCATCCGTGGGGCACTGCTTCGCAGTTACCTGTACGGCTATGGTACGTCCGCAGATTATATTGCAAAGAACTGTCTGAAGACCATCGAAGGTGATGGACTTTATGGCAAGGGAGACATCACTCCGGTTGTCTGTATCCTGCAGGGCTTAAGCGTTGTACCGGCTCCGGAGCGTCGTGATATCCCGGTCATCTCCATCGGAAACAGTGACGAAGCAAATGCTGCATTGCAGGCAGGTCTGGATGCTGTTCTGGTAAAAGACAAAGCAGATTACTATGATGATTTTAAGAAGTTTATCAAGAAATACCGTCGTATGGTAGGTTTCTTGGATGTAGAAGCAGATTTTGATGAGATTGGTATGGTGGTAGAGCCTGGTTATGCTGTGGTTCCGACTGCTGCCGATAACCGTGGTGACGATAAGGATACCACCGAGCACAAGGTTGGTTATGTTGCGTATTACAACAAGGGCATTATGGACAATGGTAAGAAAGTACCGCTGGTACTCTGCTTCCATGGTGGCGGTGACTCTGCGATGTGTATGGTTGCTCTCTCCGATTGGCATCTTGTTGTTAATAAGTACAACTTCCTGCTCGTCAGCATCGAGAATCATCTCAACAGCACCGCAACTGAGATGATGAATCTGCTTGAGCATCTGAAAGAAAAATACTCCATCGATACCGAGCAGATCTATGCGACCGGTTTCTCGATGGGTGGCTGTAAGTCCTGGGATATGTATCAGGAGTACCCGAAGGTATTTGCTGCAGTAGCACCGATGGATGCAACCTTTGAGGTTGGATGCAATTCCTACGGTCAGCCGGTGGAAGGTTATAACCAGGATACCATCGTTCCGGTATTCTATGTGGGCGGCGAGCAGACTCCGCTTCCGGAGCTTCCGTTCCAGGCACAGAAATGTACCGACCGTATGGGATACGTTTTAAGAGTCAATAAGGCTAAGGCAAAATATGATGTAAACTTTGAAGACCAGTCTGACTGGGAGAACCCGATTATGGGTATCAACGGCGACCTCATCCGCATGGAAAAAGATGAGAACCGCGGCAGCGTTCTCACGATGCATCTTTTTGAGAGCGAGAATGGTTGTTGCTACAGCATCTTTGGCAGCGGAAGCCCGCAGCAGCATGAAATGCGCTGGCTGAACTGTGAAAATGCATGGAAGTTCTTCAGTCAGTTCCGTCGTCTTGCAAACGGCGAGCTTGTCGGCGGTAAGATGGAAGACATCGCGGCACTGTATATGACAGAAGTGTAATATGTATCCAATCGCGGATGGTTCCGTAATGCGGTACTTATAGGAGGGATTGTATATGTTTGCGAATCAGCAATGTGAAAAATGCGGTGGAGAATTATTGGAAGGACAGCTTGTTACTACGCACGGTGTTTTTTTCTATCCAATGGGAGAGATAAAAAAGTTCAAGCCCAAACGAAGCAGCATCACTTGTTCCTGTTGCAAAACGTGTGGAGCAATCCAAAACATTCGAGCAGTTGAACTTGATAAATTAAAATAATATCAGTTAGGAAACAAGACAGGGGGGGGCAAATTTGCCCCCCTGTCTTGTGTTACGGAGAAACTTGTAGACAGGTTAATTTGTCAGTTTCCTCTTCAATTACTTTCTTATCAATCCGCTGGAAGAGAATCTCTATCTCTGGCAGTTGATAACCTGCAGATACGGACTGCGGGTTCCAGTTGGTAGTGAGATTTAGCCAGTTACATACCTTTTCAGAAGAGAACGGAAGGAACGGTGCAAGGAGTACAGCAAGATTCGCAATAATCTGAACACAGTTATATAAAGTGTTCTGGCAGGCGGTTTCGTCCGTGTCGCGGGTAATCCACGGCTGTTCGGAATCGAAGTATTTGTTGGCACTGCGGATGAAGTCGAAGATGCCGTTCAGGGCGTCCTTGAAGGCTGCTTTTTCTATGAGACCGCCGGTAGTTGTGAAGAGTTCTTCGATCTGGTGTGTCAGTTCTGGGTCCGGTGTGCCGGTGGGTACGATGCCGTTCCAGTACTTATGGATGAAACTTAAGGAACGGTTGATGAAGTTGCCGTAAGCACCGAGAAGTTCTCCGTTATGGCTGTTCACGTATTCGCGCCAGGAGAAGTCTGCATCCTTTTTCTCCGGTCCGTTTGCAAGGAAGAAGTAACGGAGAGAATCGGGTT
The DNA here is from genome assembly GCA_045593785.1 of Lachnospiraceae bacterium. Taxonomy (GTDB): domain Bacteria; phylum Bacillota; class Clostridia; order Lachnospirales; family Lachnospiraceae; genus SZUA-448. The sequence continues at coordinate 348 of JAZNXH010000001.1, read as the reverse complement.
CGTAGCGATCGAGGATATCTTTCACCCAGATAGCATAGTTCTTGCTGGTGGATATCTTGTTGCCTTCGAGGGTCAGGTATTCGCTGGATACAATCTGGTCCGGAAGGTGCCAAGGGAATCCGCCGGCAGCAGTATTGCCGAGCAGGAGTGCCGGTAAGATGACGGTATGGAACGGAATGTTGTCCTTGCCGTGAACGTAGTAGTGCTTGGCATCTGTTCCCCAAAGTGCAGCAAAGTCTTCTCCGCGCCGGTCAGCGACGGTTTTGCTTGCAGACAGGTAACCGAGGACGTTCTCTGCCCAGATGTAAGTCGGAGGCCAAGCGGGCTTAGGAAGACAAGTTGCCCCCC